>NZ_JBHWBP010000069.1:0-30138 GCF_042735575.1 Streptomyces sp. NPDC059564
CCCCAGAGGTCGTCTCCCATGGCTGAACTCAATCGGCGCCGGTTCCTGCAGATCGCGGGAGGAACCGCCGCGGCCGCGATGCTCAACGAGAGCATCGCCCGGGCCGCCGCCATTCCCGCCCAGGGCACCACCGGAACCATCCAGGACATCGAGCACATCGTCGTCCTGATGCAGGAGAACCGGTCCTTCGACCAGTACTTCGGCTCGATGAAGGGCGTACGCGGCTTCGGCGACCCGCGCCCCGTGCTCCAGGACAACGGCAAGTCCGTCTTCTACCAGTCCAACGGTACGAAGGACATCCTCCCCTTCCACCCGCAGGTCAACGACCTCGGCATGCAGTTCGTCGAGGGCCTCAACCACGACTGGGCCGGCGGCCACCAGGCGTACAACAACGGCAAGTACGACAAGTGGGTCCCGGCCAAGACGACCACGACCATGTCGTACATGACCCGGAACGACATCCCGTTCCACTACGCCCTCGCCGACGCCTTCACCGTCTGCGACGCCTACCACTGCTCCTTCATCGGAGCCACCGACCCCAACCGCTACTACATGTGGACGGGTCACACCGGCAACGACGGCACCGGCGGCGGTCCGGTCCTCGGCAACCAGGAGGCGGGCTACGGCTGGAAGACGTACCCGGAGCGCCTGGAGGCGGCCGGGGTCTCCTGGAAGGTCTACCAGGACATCGGCGACGGCCTGAACGCCGCCGGCTCCTGGGGCTGGATCAGCGACTCCTTCCGCGGCAACTACGGCGACAACTCCCTCCTCTACTTCAACAGCTACCGCAACGCCCAGCCCGGCAGCGCCCTGTACGAGAAGGCGCGTACGGGCACCAACGCCAAGGCGGGCGAAGGGTACTTCGACAAGCTGCGCGCGGACGTCGTGAACGGCACGCTGCCCCAGGTCTCCTGGATCGCCGCGCCGGAGGCCTTCAGCGAGCACCCGAACTGGCCGGTCAACTTCGGCGCCTGGTACATCTCCCAGGTCCTGGACGCGCTCACCGCGAACCCCGCCGTGTGGGCGAAGACGGCCTTCTTCATCACCTACGACGAGAACGACGGCTTCTTCGACCACGTCGTGCCCCCGTACCCGCCCACCTCCGCCGCCTGGGGCCTGTCCACGGCGGACGTGACCCGCGACCTCTACGCCGGGGGCGGCGGCTACGCGGCCGGCCCCTACGGCCTCGGCCCGCGCGTTCCGATGATCGTCGTGTCCCCCTGGAGCAAGGGCGGTTACGTCTGCTCCGAGACCTTCGACCACACCTCCGTGATCCGCTTCATGGAGAAGCGCTTCGGGGTGCAGGAGCCCAACATCTCGCCGTGGCGCCGCGCCGTCTGCGGCGACCTGACCTCCGCCTTCGACTTCAGCCGCGCCGACGCCTCCCCGGCGGCGCTGCCCTCCACGGCCGGCTACGTCCCGCCGGACCACAACGCGCACCCGTCCTACCACCCGGTCCCGCCGGCGACGGGGTCCCTGCCGAAGCAGGAGGCGGGCTCCAAGCCGACGCGCGCGCTGCGCTACTCCCCGTACGTGGACGGCAAGGCCACCGTCTCCACCGGCCAGTTCACCCTGACGTTCGCCTCCGGGCCCTACCTCGGCGCCCACTTCCACAGCACCTCGGGCAACCGTACGGACGGCCCCTGGCCCTACACCGTCGAGGCGGGCAAGGTCCTCTCCGACACCTGGAGCACGAGCAGCTCGACCGGAAACCAGGTCAACCTCACGGTCTGGGGTCCCAACGGCTTCCTGCGCACCTGGAAGGGCCCGGCGAAGAAGGCGGGCCCCGAGGTCACGGCCCGCCACGTGGACGCCGCCGGCAACCTGGCGCTCACCCTGACCAACGGCGGGACCGCCGCGGTGAACCTCACCGTGACCAACGCCTACGACGGCGTCCCCCAGACCTTCAAGGTCAACCCCGGGGCCACCGTCTCCACCACGGTCGACTTGCGCACGACGGGCCGCTGGTACGACGTCAAGGTCGTCTCCGACGCCGACGCCACCTTCCTGCGCCGTTTCGCCGGCCACGTGGAAACGGGCGCCCCGGGCGTCTCCGACCCGGCGCTCAAGACCGTCTGACCCGGTCTTCCGGCACCCGCAACAGCCGCCGCTCCAGCACCGCGAGGTCGCCGGGGCGGCGGCCGCGCGCGTACCGCAGGAGGACGTCGCGGGCGGCGTCCGGAACGCGGCGGCGCTTGGGGTGCCGGGTGGTGAACTCCTCGCTCGCGAAGAACCGCACGGCACCCTCCAGCCCCGCCCGGTCCGCCTCCAGGACCGCCCGGGCCAGTTCGTCCGCGGGCGCCACGGCCAGCAGCAGTCCGGGGCCGCGCTCGGCCAACAGCCAGGCCGCGTCGCGCGGTTCCTCCCGTACGGCACCCAGCCAGCCGAACACCACGGCGAACGGCATGCCCCGCGGCCGGTCCGGCTCCTCCTCACCCCCCGCCAGCGCCCGCGCGTACCCCCGCAGCCCCCCGGGCGCCGCCGCGACCCACCGGGCCCGGTGCCGGGCGGGGATCCCGTCGGGGGACAGCGGGTCGCGCAGGCGGACGGCGTCCTCGGTGAGGTGCGGGTCCTCCCAGGGCTCGCCGCACATGCACACGAACGCCGGCTCGGTGGTGGTGGCGTGCGGCTCGGTGGCGGTGACGGCCCGGATCTCCGCCGGGTCGCGGATCTCGTACGTCGGGGGGTGGTGCGGGTGCCGAGCCCCGTCGGGCCGCGAGAACTCCCCCATGAGCAGCGGCTCCGCGCCGGATGTCGGTATCACGGTGTGATGGTAGGCCCGGTGGGCAGAACGTACGGCGTCGGTTCGCACCGCTTCGTCACCGAGGGAGAACACATGGCCATCGCCCACCGCAGGATCGGCACCGGGCCCGTACGCGTCATCGTGCTGCACGACTGGTTCGGGACCTCCGCCAACTGGGGCTCCGTACTGGACTACCTGGACCCGGAGGAGTTCTCGTACGTCTTCCTCGACTACCGCGGCTACGGCGAGCGCCGGGACGTGCCCGGCCGCCACACCCTCGCCGAGATCGCCGACGACGTGCTCGAACTCGCCGACCAGCTCGGCTGGGACACCTTCTCCCTGCTCGGCCACTCCATGGGCGGCAAGGCCGTCCAGCAGGTGCTGGTCCGCGCCCCCGAGCGGATCGAGAAGCTGATCGGCCTCGCCCCGGTCCCCGCCGCGCCGTACGCGATGGACGACCAGACCCACGCCCTCTTCTACGGGGCCGCCGAGGACCCGGAGAAGCGCCGGATCATCCTCGACCTGGTCACCGGCAACCGTGCGAGCCGCCACTGGGTGGACCGGATGGTGGCCCACTCCCTCGCCGTCTCCCGCCCCGAGGCCTTCGCGGGCTACCTGGCGAGCTGGCAGCCGCTCGACCTGTCCTCCGCCGTCAAGGGCAACACCGTGCCGGTGCTGGTCCTGGTGGGGGAGTACGACCTCGCGCTCACCGCCGAGGTGATGCGGGGGACCTGGCAGGCCTTCTACCCGAACTGCGGGATCGTCACGCTCCCCGGCTCCGGCCACTACCCGCCGCACGAGACCCCGGTGGCCTTCGTGACGGAAGTGGAGGCCTTCCTCCGCGCCCGCTGAGCCCCGGACCGGCCCGTCGTCGCGGCCGGGCCGGAAGCGGAGGCGGAAGTCGCGCCGCCGGACGTCCATCGTGACCTACGCGACCTCAGGGGATTCTCGGGCGTGATCTTGAGTGTGCCATCCCGGGGAAACGCCTATGGGGGCTACGAGGAGAACCTCGTAGCCCCCACGGGACTGAAGGGTGAGTGACGGGACTTGAACCCGCGGCCACCTGGACCACAACCAGGTGCTCTACCAACTGAGCTACACCCACCACGAAGGGTGGCGGACCACCCGTTCGTCGTGCATGCACAGCATAGCCGATCGGACGGGTGCCCCCGCGACGGGTTATCGGACGGTACGGCTTCCGGCCAGGGTGGCGGCGAGGCGCGCGGCCAGGCCGTCCGTACGCCGCGCGGCCCGCGCCACGGCCGCCTCGGCCAGTGCCCGGATCACCGGGTGCGGCCGGCTCCCGTCGCCGGCGAGCTCCGGCTGGAAGAGGGTGGCGAGGTAGAAGGGGTGCCCGGGCAGTTCCACGATCCGCACCTGCCCGTCCTCGTCGTGCCCCGACAGCCGCAGCCCGTGCGCGGTGAGCGCGGGCAGGCGTTCGGCCGCCGGGCCGTAGTTGCAGTGGTAGCGCTCCATCGACCGCTCGGCGCCCAGCGCGGACTCGGCGAGCGATCCGGGCTCGGTGCGTACGAGCCCCTCGTGCCCGACCAGCGAGCAGGCGAGCGGCGCGATCAGCACGTCCGTCGCCCCGGGGTCGTTCTCGGCGTGCGCCGCGTCCCGCAGGCCGCAGACGGTGCGCGCGTACTCCAGCAGGGCGTGCTGGAAGCCGCCGCAGGTGCCGAGGAAGGGGATCCCCTCCTCCCGGGCCACCCGGATCGCGGCCAGCACCCCGGACTCGCTCGCGTACGGGCTGCCGGGCAGCACCCACAGGGCGTCGAAGCGGGCCAGCGTCCCGGCGGCGGCCTCCGCCGCGGCGTCGGCCGTCGGGATCCAGCAGGCGTCGAGGACGAGTCCGTCGCGTGCCTCCAGGGCCTGGAGCAGGAGCGGGATCCGGGTGTGGGACTTCACGTGCGGGGAGCGGTCGCCGACGAGGGCGATCCGGGCGACGGCGGTGGTCTGCGGCTGAGGTGCGGTGGTGGTCATGTGGATCATCCTGCGGCCGGATCCCACTTCAGCGCCAACGATTGTTCCTGCACTTCTGATAAGCGATCCTGATGGGGATGCGATCCTGGAGGCATGGACCCGCACCTCCTGCGCACCTTCGTCGCCGTCGCCCGGCTCTCCTCCTTCTCCGCCGCCGCCCGCGAGCTCGGCTACACCCAGTCCGCCGTCTCGCAGCACATCGCCGCCCTGGAGGCCGACCTGCGGGCCGAGCTGCTCACCCGGCGGCCCGTCGCGCCCACCCCCGCCGGAGCCCGGCTGCTGGAACACGCCGGCCCGCTGCTGCTGCGGCTCGACGCCGCCCGCGCCGACGTGCTGCGGCTGGCCGCCGCGCCGCCCGGCCGGGTCACCCTCGCCGCCTCCCCGCTCGCCGTCGGCCCCCGGCTGCTCGCCGCGCTCCCCGCCACCGGCGTCACCCTGCGCGTCCTGCCCCCCGCCGCGGTACCCGCCGCCGTCGCCGCCGGGGACTGCGACCTCGGCCTCGTCGACGGTCCCGCCGCCCCCAGCGATCCGCTCCGGCTGCCCGACGTGGCCCCGCTCACCGTGACCGGGGTCGCCGAGGAGGAGCTGGCCGTACTGCTCCCCGCCGGGCACCCCTTCGCCGGCCGGGACTCCGTCCGGCTCGACGACCTCGCCGACGCCCGCTGGCTCGACGCCCCCGACGTGGGCCTGCCGCTCACCGCCGCCCGGCGCGCACTGCGCTACGAGGGCACCGACCTGCGGGCCGTGTGCGCCCTCGCGGCGGCCGGCCACGGCCTCGTCCTGCTCCCGCGCAGCGTCGCCGAAGCCGCCGGCGCGGGGGTCTGCGTACCGCTCGCCGCCCCGCGCCTGGTGCACCGTACGGAACTGCTCGCGCCCGCGACTCTGTCCGGCGCGGCCGCTGCGCTCGCCACCCGGCTCGCGGCAGGATCCCCGTATGACTCCTGACCCGGTACACGCGGACCCCGCCCCCTTCACCACCGCCGACTACGCCGCCCGGATGGCCGCCGCCGCGCAGAGCGCCGCCGACGCGGGACTGGCCGGCCTGCTCATCGCCCCCGGACCCGACCTCGCCCACCTCACCGGCTACCGGCCCGTCGACACCGAGCGGCTCACCCTGCTCGTCCTCGCCGCCGGCCAGGACCCGGTCCTCGTCGTCCCCGCCCTGGAGGCCCCCGACGCCGCCAAGGCCCCCGGCGCGGGCGCGCTGACCCTGCGCGACTGGACCGACGGCAAGAACCCGTACGGGGTCACCGCACCCCTGCTCGACGTCAGCGGCCGCTTCGGCGTCAGCGACAACACCTGGGCCCTCCACCTCCTCGGCCTGCAAAGGGAGTTGCCCACCACCACCTACACCGCCCTCACCGACGCCCTGCCCATGCTGCGCGCCGTCAAGGACGAGCGGGAACTGGCCCGCCTCGCGGCCGCCGGGGAAGCCGCCGACGCCGCCTACGCCCAGATCCTGCACGTCCCCTTCTCCGGCCGCCGCGAGAGCGAGGTGGCCGCCGACCTGGCCGGGCTGCTGCGCGTCCACGGCCATTCCCAGGTGGACTTCACCGTCGTCGGCTCCGGCCCCAACGGCGCCAACCCGCACCACGAGGCCGGCGAACGCGTCATCCAGCGCGGCGACATGGTCGTCCTCGACTTCGGCGGCCTCAAGCACGGCTACGGATCCGACATCTCCCGCACCGTCCACGTCGGCGAGCCCACCCCCGAGGAACAGCGCGTCCACGACATCGTCCGCGAGGCCCAGCAGGCCGGGGTGGCGGCCGTCCGCCCCGGAGCGGGCTGCCAGGACGTGGACCGGGCCGCCCGCGCGGTGATCACCGAGTTCGGTTACGGCGAGCGCTTCATCCACCGCACCGGCCACGGCATCGGCGTCACCACGCACGAGCCGCCGTACATGATCGAGGGCGAGGAACAGCCCCTCCTGCCCGGCATGTGCTTCTCCGTGGAGCCGGGCATCTACCTGCCCGGCCGGTTCGGCGTCCGCATCGAGGACATCGTGACGGTCACCGAGGACGGCGGGCGCCGCCTGAACAACGCCCCGCGCGACATGGCCATCGTCGAGTAGCGGCTACGACGCCTACGTCCCCTACGTCCCCTACGGCCCCAGCACCACCGCCGATTCGCCCGGTACGTGGATCCGCCCGTCCGGACCCGGGTGTTCCACCGGCTCCCAGGAGGCCAGCACCCGCACCCCGTTGCGGCCCAGCGCGATCGTCACCGGCTCGGCGGAGAAGTTGACGGCCACCCGTACCTCGCCCCGCCGGAAGGTCACCCAGCGACGCTCCTCGTCGTACGCGACCCGGACCGCCGCCAGGTCCGGGTCGCGCAGGTCCGACTGCGAGCGGCGCAGCGCGACCAGCGTCCGGTACCAGTCCAGCAGCCGGGCGTGCGGGGCCTTCTCCGGCTCCGACCAGTCCAGACAGGACCGGTCCCGGGTCGCCGGGTCCTGCGGGTCGGGGACCTCCTCGGCCTTCCACCCGTGCGCCGCGAACTCCCGGCGCCGGCCCGTGCGCACCGCCTCCGCGAGCTGCTGGTCCTGGTGGTCGGTGAAGTACTGCCAGGGCGTCCCCGCCCCCCACTCCTCGCCCATGAACAGCATCGGCACGAACGGCCCCGTCAGCGCCAGCGTCGCCGCGCAGGCCAGCAGCCCGGGGGAGAGGGACGCGGAGAGCCGGTCGCCGAGCGCCCGGTTGCCGATCTGGTCGTGGGTCTGGGTGTAGCCGAGGAAGCGGTGCGCGGGCGTGCGGCGCCGGTCCACCGGGCGGCCGTGGGTGCGGCCCCGGAAGGAGGACCAGGTGCCGTCGTGGAAGAACGCCCGGGTCAGCGTCTTGGCGAGGGCCCCGAACGGCGCCTCGGCGAAGTCCGCGTAGTACGCCTGCGATTCGCCGGTCAGCGCACAGTGCAGCGCGTGGTGGAAGTCGTCGTTCCACTGCGCGTGCAGCCCCGGCCCGCCCGCCGTACGGGGCGTGGTCAGCCGGGGATCGCACTGGTCGGACTCGGCGATCAGGAACAGCGGCCGCGCCGTCTCCACCGCCAGCTCGTCCACGGCCGCCGCCAGTTCCTCCAGGAAGGTCAGCGCCCGCCCGTCGGCCAGCGCGTGCACCGCGTCCAGCCGAAGCCCGTCGATCCGGTAGTCCCGCAGCCAGGCCAGCGCGCTGCCGGTGAAGTACGCGCGGACCTCGTCGGAACCGGGGGCGTCCAGGTTCACCGCCGCGCCCCACGGGGTGTGGTGGGTGTCGGTGAAATAGGGGCCGAAGGCGGGGAGGTGGTTGCCGGAGGGGCCCAGGTGGTTGTGGACCACGTCCAGCACCACCCCCAGCCCCGCCGCGTGCGCCGCCTCCACGAACCGGGCCAGCCCCGCCGGACCGCCGTACGGCTCGTGCACCGCCCAGGGCGCGACCCCGTCGTACCCCCAGCCGTGCCGGCCCGGGAACGGACAGACCGGCATCAGCTCCACGTGCGTGACCCCGAGCGCGGTGAGGTGCCCGAGGCGGGCGGCGGCCGCGTCGAAGGTGCCCTCGGGGGTGAAGGTGCCGACGTGCAGCTCGTACAGGACCGCGTCCTGCAACGGGGTGCGCGGCGCGGCGGCCCCGGGGGTGAGCGGCCCGAAGTCGACCACCGCCGACGGGCCGTCGGGCCCGTCCGGCAGCCGCCGGCCGCGGGGGTCCGGGCGGACCACCGGGTCGTCGCCCAGCAGGAACCCGTACCGGTCGCCGTCAGCCGCCGGCGCCTCCACGGTCCACCAGCCGGCGCGGCCGGGATCCGGATCGGGTGTCATCTCGTGGTCGGCGTCGTTCAGTCGCATGGCGACCCGACCTGTCAGCGGTGCCCACACCTCGAACTGCACGGACGGTCCCCTCGTCTCCGGCGGTGTCCAGCATGCGTATCGTGCCCATCATTCCGGGCCCGCCGGGGGAGTTCTGGACACTCCGCACCCGACGGGCCGACAATCACCCTGTGACATCGAGTTTCGAGTTCCCCGCATTCCCCGCCCCGCGGCTCTCCGACAAGGAGCGCGACCGGGCGCTGGGCCAGCTCAGGGAGGGCGCGGCCCTCGGAAAGCTGTCGCACGACACCTTCCTGCGCCGGATGGAACTCGCCCTCGTCGCCCGGCGCGCCGAGGACCTCGCCGTCCTCACCGCCGACCTCGACGCGCGCGAGGGCGCCGAAAGCCCCTGGACGCATCGGCTGTTCGGCTGGGTGGGCCGCGCCTCGGCCGTGTCCGCCGGGGTACGCCGGGCCTGGCAGGCCGAACGGCTGCCCCGGCTGCTGTTCCCGCACCCGGGCTCGGGCCCGCTGCGGATCGGCCGCGACCCCGGCAACGGGCTGCGGCTCAGCCACGAGACCGTCTCGCGGGCGCACGCCGAGCTGAGCCTGCGCGACGGCAGGTGGATCCTCAAGGACCTCGGCTCCACCAACGGCACCACCGTCAACGGCCGTCGGGTCACCGGCTCGGCCGTGGTCCGCGACGGCGACCAGATCGGCTTCGGCCGCGTGACCTTCCGGCTCTCCACCGGCTGACCCGCCTGGCCGCGGCCGCCGGTCAGGACGCAGGATGGCCCCATGAACCCGACGCCGCCCACCGTGCGCCCCGCCCGCCCCGCTGACCTGCCCCGCCTCGTCGAACTCATCCACGAGCACGTCGCGTACGAGAGGTCGGCCCCGCGCCCGGCGGACCTCGGCGACCGGCTCGGCCCGCAGCTGTTCGGCGGGGACGCCCGGCTGTGGGTGCTGCTGGCCGAGACCCCCGGCGGCGAGGTCGCCGGGTACGCCGCCTGCTCGGAGGAGTTCGCCTTCTGGGACGCCCGCTCGTACCTGCACATGGACTGCCTCTACCTCGCCGAGGACGCCCGCGGCCACGGCCTCGGCGCCGCCCTCATGACCGGCGTGGCGGCCCTCGCCCGCGAACTCGGCCTCGCGCACGTCGAATGGCAGACCCCCGACTGGAACGAAGGCGCGATCGGCTTCTACGACCGCCTCGGCGCGGCCTCCCACCCCAAGCGCCGCTACGCCTGGCCGGTCGCCTAGAGCCGCTCGTACGCGGCGAGCACCGTCCTCGACTGGTGCTCCACCTGGGTGGCCACCGGCACCCAGCGGGCCTGGAAGCGGGCCGCGAACTCCTCGCACCACCCCGTCACGAGGCGGTCCAGTCCGGGCGCCGCCGGATGCCCCTGGGCCCGCAGCACCCGCAGCAGCATCGCGGCGGCGCGCAGCGACAGCCGGCGCCCGAAGGCGTCGATGCTGCCGACGGCCGCCGCCGTGGCCTCGTCCGGCACCCCGGCCCCCGTCCACTCGGCGGCGATCCGGGGGATCAGCCCGAGCGTCCAGTCCACCGCCCGCAGCAGCGCGGCGGACCCGGCGTCCTCCGGGCCCCGGGCCCCGCCGCGCAGCCCGGCCACCCGTCCCGAGTCCTCGGTCAGCCGTGCGGCGAGCATCCGCAGGGCGCCCCGCGGGTCCGGGTGCGGGGCGGGATCGTCCACCAGGTCCGAGGCCCACATGGGCACCTCGACGATCGCCGTCGTGCCCTCGTGGCACCAGGTGCTGAGCCGGGTGTCCTCCGGGTGGAACGCCCCTGCGGGCCCGGCCCCCGCCTCGGGCATCACGAAGATCCCGGGCCCGGGGGAGGCCCACCCGGCCGCGTCCGAGGCCCCCGTCTCCACCGGGATCCGCAGCTCGGCCGCCGACTTCGCGAACGGCTCGGCCAGGCCCGGGACGTCCCGGGTGAGCTGCACCCAGGACCCGCCGAGGTCCGTCCCGTGCAGGGACACCTGCAGTACGGGCCGCAGCTCGCCGATGAGCGCGGTCAGCGCACGGGTCTCGGGCGGGAGCCGGTCCGGGGCGACTAAAGACGGCGCCCACTCCGGCTGTTCGGGACCGGGCGGCCGGAAGAAGTTGCGGTGGTAGTCCAGCAGCGAGTACGGGCGCGGCGTGCGGTGCAGCTCGGCGCCGTCCGGATCGGCACAGAGCAGGAAGTGCCAGCCCGCCCCGCCACCGCCGTCCCGGAGCACCCGCCGGGCGAGGTCCAGGGCGGTCGCCCCGCCGACGGGCTCGTTGGCGTGGGCCCCGGCGACGACGAGCACCTGACGCCGGCCGTCGCCGCCGCCGCCCCGCCCGTCGACGGAGAGCAGCCAGAGCGGCCGGCCGGCACGCGAGACACCGGCCTGTCGGAGCCCGGCCCGGGCGGGGTGCTCGTCCACCAGCGCACGGGCGGCCAGGGCGAGCTCCTGCGGGGTGGGGTAGCGCATGTCACGGAGGAGGGTCACAAGTGATGCCATGCCCGCCCCGCACGCCCCCTACTGCTCCCCCCGCCCACCAAAACCCCTGGCCAAAGCCTCGCCCCGGAAAGCGGAATCCGAGCCGGGCCGGCCGAGGTCCCGCCCCACGGCACCCCGGCCCGCGCCCGGGGAGGCGGGTGGGCAGGCGCCGGCTCGCCCCGGTGTCCCGAGGGGGTCAGAGGCGCCGCCCCGCTACTCCCCCCGCACCAGCGCCACCACCGGCAGGGCGGCCAGGAGCTCCGCCAGAGCCACCCGGCCCTCGTGCGGGGTTGCGTGCGAAGCCCCCATCGGACGCCACACCCCCGGCGGGAGGTCCAGGGTGGTGTCCCGCCAGCCGCCCGAGCGGGCCAGGCGGTGGGACAGGCGGGTGGCCACCGCCACCAGGCCGCCCGACCTCGCGAAGGCCACGCAGTGGGAGGCCGCCGGGCCCGAGGCCGTCAGGGGCACGTAGCCGGTGAACAGCCCGGGCCGGTCGCGGCGCAGCCGCAGCAGGGCCGTCGTCAGCGCGAGCTTCTCCGCCGCCAGGCCGTGCGGGGCGGTGCCCGCGTCGAGGGCGGCCAGCGCCTCGCGCGGGAACTCCGCCGGGCGGCGGTTGTCCGGGTCCACCAGAGCCCGGTACTCGGTCTCCGAGCCCTGGTACACCTCCGGCACCCCCGGCATGGCCAGGTGGAGCAGGGCCATGCCCAGGACGTTGGCCCGGGCCGCCTCCGCCAGCTCCGGGGGCAGCTCCAGCGCCTCCCCGGGCACCAGTTCCGCGATGCCCGCCTCGTACGCCTCGTCGGGGTCGGTCCACGAGGTGCGCAGCCCCGCCTCCCGGGCGGCCTTCAGCAGGGCCGCCGCCAGCCGGGCCTCCCGCTCGGGGACGTCCCCCAGCCCGAGCGCGCTCTGCCGCGCGACCCACGCCAGCTGGGGATCCCCGCTCCCACGACCGCCCCCACGACCGCCCTCACGACCACCCCCGCCCATCGCCTCCGGCGCCTGCGACAGCACCGCGATCCGCGCCCGTACGTCCGCGCTCCGCTTCGTGTCGTGCGTGGACAGCACCGTCCCCGAGGCGGGCCAGTCCCGCTCCAGCTCGGCGCAGTACGCGTGGAACTCCGCCACCGGCACCGCCGGAGCGCCCGGCGCCCCGCCGACCTCGGTGGCCGACAGCAGCGGGGCCCAGCGGTAGAAGGCCCGGTCCTCAAGGGACTTGGCGCGCAGCGCGGCCGAGGTCTGGGCGAAGCGCGCCCCGAAGGCCGGGTCCCGCACCACGAGTTCACGTACCGCCTCCACCCCGGGCACCCCCGCCACCCCGTCGGCCACCACCCCACCGGGATACGGCCGGTACACGGGATAGGCCATCAGCAACTCCCTTACCCCCGCTGCCAGTTCACCCCCGGCCCGCCGCTCCAGGATGGCCAGCTCCGCCGCCAGGTCCACCGTCAGCACCTCCCGGGCCGCCGCCGCGGCCGTCTCCTCCCAGCCGGGCAGGCCGGTGGCCTCCGCGTGGGCGCGGGCCAGCTCCGCGGCACCGGCCGGGTCGGTGAACAGCCCGTCGACCCGGTGCAGCGCGTCGTACCCGGTCGTGCCCGCCACCGGCCAGGCGCGGGGCAGCCGCTCCTGGCGGGCCAGGATCTTCTCCACCACCACCCAGCAGCCCCCGCCCACCGCCTCCCGCAGCCGCCGCAGGTACCCCTCGGGGTCCGCCAGCCCGTCCACGTGGTCGATCCGCAGCCCTTCCAGCACCCCGTCCCGTACCAGCTCCAGCACCTTCGCGTGGGTCGCGGCGAAGACGTCCGGGTCCTCCACCCGCACCCCGATCAGGTCCGAAATGGTGAAGAACCGGCGGTAGTTCAACCCGGTGCGGGCCTCCCGCCAGCAGGCGGGCCGGTACCACTGCGCGGCCAGCAGCTCCGGCAGTGGCAGGCCGGCCGTCCCGGCGCGCAGCGGGAATTCCCGCTCCTCGTACCGCAGCACCTCCCCGTCGACGCGGTACCCGGCCGGGTCGGCGCTCTCCGCGAGCACCGGCAGCAGCAGCTGTCCGCCGCCCGCCTCCCAGTCGATGTCGAACCAGCGCGCGTACGGCGACCGCGGCCCCTCCCGCAGCACCTCCCACAGGGGACGGTTGAGCCGCAGCGGGTCCGGCACCGCCATGTGGTTCGGCACGATGTCGAGGACCAGCCCCAGCCCGTGCGCCCGGGCGGTCGCCGCCAGCGCGCGCAGCCCCGCCTCGCCGCCCAGCTCGGCCCGCACCCGTGTGTGATCGGTGACGTCGTACCCGTGCGCCGATCCCGGCACCGCCTCCAGCACGGGCGAGAGGTGCAGGTGTGACACGCCGAGCGAGGCGAGGTACGGTACGGCTGCCCCGGCCGCGGCGAACGGGAATCCGGGATGCAGTTGGAGACGGTAGGTCGACGCCGGGACGGCAGGCTCCGGAACATCAGATTCCGAAGATTTCGACGGACTGTCAGACGGACTGTCCGACGGAGTGTCTGATGGACTGCTTGAATACTGCAGGGTCATGAGAACGTACGTACCCAGCCCACGCGATTCCGTGCCATTACCCAATGCATCCGGGTGACTGCGCCGGGTTAATGTCGATCAAGTGGTTGGAACCGTCAACACCTATCGCAAAGTCATCGCCCTGACCGGGCCCCTACTCCCGCTCATTTCGTTCTTCGCCCGACTGCCCGTCGCGATGTCCCAGTTCGGGAGCGTCCTGCTGGTCGCCGAGACCAGTGGTTCCCTCGCCACCGCGGGCATCGTCGGCGGCACCCTCTCGGCCGGCCAGGTGGTCTTCGGACCCGTCCTCGGCCGGCTCGCCGACCGCCACGGGCAGCGGCCCGTCGTCCTCGCCGCGGCCGCCGTCAACGCCGTCGCGACCGCCGCCCTCGTCGCCGGTGCCCTCGGGGGCCTGGCGACCGTACCGCTCGCCGCGATCGGCGCCGTCACCGGTGCCTCGGTACCGCTGATCGGGCCGCTCGCCCGGACCCGCTCCGTGGCGCTCGCGCACCGGGCGCGGTCCGACGAGAGCGTCGTGGGCGCGGTCCACTCACTGGAAGGCACCCTCGACGAGGTCTCCTTCGTCTTCGGTCCCGCCCTCGTCGGCCTCGCCGCGCTCGTCGCCCACCCGGCCGTCGCCCTCGGCGGCGCGGCCGCCCTGGTCGCCGTGTTCGCCTCCGCCTACGCCCTGCACCCGACCGCCGCCGTCACCGCCGGATCACCGGCGCGGGCGCGCGGCGCGGCGGTCAGGGTCCGCCACCCCCGCGTGGTCCACGCCGTCCGCGGCTCCCTCGCCCTCCAGGGCGCCATGTTCGGTGCCTGCCAGGCCGGGATAGCCTCGCTCACCGCGCAGTTGGGGGTCCCCGGCCAGGCCGGGATCGTGTACGCGGCCATGGGCGTCGTCAGCGCCGCCGTCGGCCTCGCGCTCGGCGCGCTGCCCGCGCGGTTCGGGCTGCGGCTGCGCTGGCGGGTGGCCACCGGCGCCGCGCTGGTCCTCTCGGTGCCGCTGCTGTTCACCGGCAGCCTCTGGCCGCTGTACGCAGTCGTCACCGTCCTCGGCGCCGCCTACGCCCCGCACCTGATCACCGCCTTCGCGCTGACCGAGCGCGTCGTCGAGCCCGCCCGGCTCGCGGAGGCGATGGCCTTCGCGGCGAGCTCGCTGGTGGCCGGCCAGGCCGTCGCGCTGGCCGTCTCCGGGCGGCTCGCCGAGGCCTACGGTCCCTCCGGGGCCTTCGCGGTGGCGGTGGGGGCGGCGGCGCTCTGCCTGACCCTGGCGCTGGTCACCCGGGTGCCGTCCGCCCGCCCGCCGGCCAAGGCCTTCATCCCGGCCCAGCAGACGGCCTCGCCACAGACCTCGCCACCCACCGCCACGACCACACCCGATCCGACCGACAGCAGTACCGACAGCAGTACCGACACCACCACCGACACCACCACCTACGCCGGCCGCTGAAGCACCACCAGACACCGTCCTGTCAGAGCCACCCGGTCCCCGGCCGCGTACTGCGGTCCGGTGCCGGGTGCCAGTACGTCCGCCCGCGCCGTGTCCACGACCAGCCGCCACCGGGCCCCGTGCCCCGCCGGGACGGTGAAGTCCTGCGGGTCGGCGCCCGCGTTGAACATCAGCAGGAACGAGTCGTCCGTGATCCGCTCCCCGCGCGAGCCGGGCTCGGAGATGGCCTCGCCGTTGAGGAACACGGTCAGCGCCCGCGCGTGCTGCGCCTGCCAGTCGCGGGCCCGCATCTCCTCCCCGTGCGGGGTGAACCAGGCGATGTCGGAGAGCTCGTCGTGCGTGCCCTCCACCGGCCGTCCGTGGAAGAACCGGCGCCGCCGGAACACCGGGTGGTCGCGGCGCAGCCAGACCATCCGCCGGGTGAACTCCAGCAGTGTGGGCGCCGGTTTGCCCGGCTCGGGCCAGGTCACCCACGACAGTTCGTTGTCCTGGCAGTAGGCGTTGTTGTTGCCGTCCTGCGAGCGGGCGAACTCGTCGCCGTGGCTGAGCATCGGCACGCCCTGCGAAAGCATCAGCGTCGCCGTGAAGTTGCGCATCTGCCGCTCCCGCAGCTCCGCCACCTCCGGATCCTCCGTCGGCCCCTCGACCCCGCAGTTCCAGGACCGGTTGTGCGTCTCGCCGTCCCGATTGCCTTCCCTGTTGGCCTCGTTGTGCTTGTCGTTGTACGAGACCAGGTCGTTCAGGGTGAAACCGTCGTGGCAGGTGGTGAAGTTGATGGAGGCCAGCGGCCGCCGCCCGTCGTCCTGGTAGAGGTCGGACGAGCCGGTCAGCCGGCCCGCGAACTCCGCGAGCGTACGGGGCTGCCCCCGCCACAAGTCCCGTACGGTGTCCCGGTACTTGCCGTTCCACTCGGTCCACAGCGGCGGGAAGTTCCCCACCTGGTAGCCGCCCTCGCCCAGGTCCCAGGGCTCCGCGATCAGCTTCACCTGGCTGACCACCGGGTCCTGCTGCACCAGGTCGAAGAACGAGGACAGCCGGTCGACCTCGTGGAACTGCCGGGCCAGGGTGGCCGCGAGGTCGAAGCGGAAGCCGTCCACGTGCATCTCGGTGACCCAGTAGCGCAGCGAGTCCATGATCAGCTGGAGTACGTGCGGGGACCGCATCAGCAGCGAGTTCCCGGTGCCGGTGGTGTCCATGTAGTGCCGGGGTTCCTCGGCCAGCCGGTAGTACGAGGCGTTGTCCAGGCCGCGGAAGGACAGCGTCGGGCCCAGGTGGTTGCCCTCGGCGGTGTGGTTGTAGACCACGTCCAGGATCACCTCGATCCCCGCCTCGTGCAGTGCCCGGACCGCGGACTTGAACTCCAGCACCTGCTGGCCCCGGTCGCCCGAGGCGTAGCCGTTGTGCGGGGCGAAGAAGCCGATGGTGTTGTAGCCCCAGTAGTTGCTCAGCCCGTCGTTGACCAGCCGGTGGTCGTTGACGTACTGGTGCACCGGCATCAGCTCCAGCGCCGTCACCCCGAGCTTCGTCAGGTGCCCGATCACCGCCGGGTGCGCGAGCGCCCCGTAGGTGCCCCGCAGTTCCTCGGGGAGCTCGGGATGACGCATGGTCAGGCCCTTGACGTGGGCCTCGTAGAGGACGGTGTGGTGGTACTCGTGGCGCGGCGGGCGGTCGTTGGCCCAGTCGAAGTACGGATTGACCACGACCGAACTCATCGTGTGCGGGGCCGAGTCCAGGTCGTTGCGCGAATCGGGCCGGCCGAAGTGGTAGCCGTAGACCTGCTCGCCCCAGTCGACCTTGCCGCTGATGGCCCGCGCGTACGGGTCCAGCAGCAGCTTCGCCGCGTTGCAGCGCTGCCCGCGCTCGGGCTCGTACGGGCCGTGCACGCGGAATCCGTACCGCTGGCCCGGCATCACCCCGGGCAGGTAGGCGTGGCGTACGAAGGCGTCCGTCTCGCGCAGCTCGACGGCGGTCTCGGAGCCGTCGTCGTGCAGGAGGCACAGCTCGATGCGCCGCGCGGCCTCGGAGTAGACCGCGAAATTGGTCCCGGCGCCGTCGTACGTGGCACCCAGTGGATACGCCTGTCCCGGCCAGACCTGCATAGATAACGACTCTTCCCATCCTGGTCCGGCTGATCCGGCGTCGATCACGTCACTGCCAGATCTTCCCCGAAAGAGGGTCCGCACGCGTGGACTTGCGATGCTCCTGACGGGTGACCCGGAGAGCTGATATGCGGGTCAGCAGACTGTCGGGGCATCACATAATGAGTCAACGGACGGCCGGACCAGGGGGCATGGGGTCACCTGGGGGCCGCTTCGGGCTGCGTCGGGCCGTGCGCGCGGAGTACCCTTCCGTGATCACTGGAGACGGGCGTCCAGACGCAGAAGGCGGTGCACGGGTGAGCTCGGGAGGTCTGGAGCTGCCCCCTGGTGACAGCGGTCACGAGGGTGGCCCGGCGGACGCCCCAGGGGGCGGCGCGGGCGCGGTGGCGGCCGGGGCGGTGTCACTGGCCCCGCCGGCGGCCGGCGACGTACGGGCCGGGGCCGAGCTGGACTGGGGCGCGGACGCGTGGAGCGAGGTCCGTACGCGGGCCCAGCGCGCGGGCCGTGCGTACATCTGGCTGAACCTCATCGAGCAGCGGCTGCGGTCGGTGGTCGGAGCGGTGCTGCGGCCCGTCTACGAGCCGGTGCACGGCGGCGACGACTGGGTGGTGGCGGCGGCGGGGCCGGCCGGGCAGGAATGGGTGCAGCGGGCGGTGGCCGTCCGCGAGGTCAGCCGGCGCAAGGGCTACCTCCTCGACCCCGCCGACGACAACGTGCTGAGCTTCCTGACGCTGCCGCAGCTGCGCGAGCTGATGGTCCAGCACTGGCCCTGCTTCGAGCCGTACTTCGACGACCGGCGCGAGATCGAGCTGGCCCTCGACGAGCTGGAGGTCACCCGCAACGTGGTCTCCCGCAACCGGGCGCTGTCGCGGCCGGTGCTGGAGCAGGCAGAGCGCGCCTCGGCGCGGCTGCTGGAGGTGCTGGGCGCGGGAGCGGGCAGCCCGGCAGCGGACCGGCTGCCGATCGACGCGGTGGAGGACCTGGTCGGGGACCGGTACGCGGACGTCATCTCGGTCCACCCGGACCGGGTCCGGCTCCAGCGGATGCTTCCGGCCGAGGACCTGTTCGGGGGCGCGCGGCGGCTCGACGCGATCGGTATAGGCCTGAACCTGCTGGTGCAGAACTTCTCCGGCCGAAGACTGGTCCGGCTGTCGGAGGCGGGCTGCCGGGTGCGGCTGCTGTTCCTGAACCCGGCGAGCAGCGCGGTCAAGCGGCGCGAGCGCGAGCTGGGACTGCGCAAGGGCGAGCTGAGCCGGTCGGTGGAGATGAACATCCTGCACGTGCGCCGGGTGCGGGCGGGGCTGAGGGACCCCTCGCGGTTCGACATCCACGTCTTCGACGAGACCCCGCGCTTCACCGCCTACCTGGTGGAGGGGGAGTCCTCGGGGATCGCGGTGGTGCAGTCCTACCTGCGGCGGGCCCGCGGGATGGAGGCGCCGGTGCTGGTGCTGCGCGGGGGCGGGCGGGGGGTGCCGAAGGACGCCGACCACGGGCTGTTCACGACGTACCGGGAAGAGTTCGAGTCGGTGTGGGAGGACTCCAGGCCGGTGTCCTGAGCCCCCCGTCCCGGGCGGGCCGAGGTGGGGCCGGGCCCCCGGCGGCCGGTGTGTCAGTGGCGCGTGGCAGGCTGAAACGCGTTGACCGATACACGGGGGAGGGGCGCGTCATGGAGGCGTGGCACGGGGGAGCAGGGACCGGATCCGGTCCGGGGACGACCGGCGCGGGGCCGGGGGAGTCCGGTGCGCGGCGCGGGCCGCGTGCCGGGGCGGGGGACGGGCGATGAGCTGGCTCAGCGGGCCGCTGGCGGCCTTCGACCTGGAGACCACGGGGACCGATGTCGAGACCGACCGCATCGTGACGGCGGCGGTCGTACGGCTGGACGCGGACGGCGCCGTCTCGCGGGAGCGGACCTGGCTGCTCGATCCGGGGGTGGAGATACCGGAGCAGGCGTCCGCGATCCACGGCATCTCGACGGAGCACGCCCGGGCGCACGGGGTGCCGGCCGCCGAGGCCGTCGAGGAGATCGCGCGGGCCGTCGCCGACGGCCTGGGCGCGGGGCGTCCGCTGGTCGTGATGAACGCCCGCTACGACCTCTCGCTGCTCGACCGCGAGTGCCGCCGGTACGGGGTCGCGTCGGTCAGCGAGCGGCTGGGCGGCGTACCGTCGCCCGTCATCGATCCGCTGGTGATCGACAAGCACGTCGACAAGTACCGCAAGGGCAAGCGGGCCCTGCACGCGCTGTGCGCCCACTACGGGGTGTCCCTCGACGACGCGCACGACGCCAGGGCGGACGCCGTGGCCGCCGCCAGGGTGGTGCGCCGCCTGGGCGAGCGGCACCGGCCGGTAGGCCTGATGCCCCTGGCGGACCTGCACGCCCTCCAGGTCCGCGCGGCGGCGGAACAGTCCGTCTCCCTCCAGGCGTACCTGCGCCGCACCACGGATCCGACGGCAGTCGTGGAACCGTCCTGGCCCCTCATCCCGCACGCCCGCTGACGGAGCCGGTCAGCCGTTGCGGAGCTCCTGCGCGGCGGCCCAGTGCAGGTCGGCCGGCGTGGGTTCGGTCCTCCAGCGGGCGCGGAGGACGCCGTCGGGGTCGGGGAGGACGGCGGTGAACAGGGGGTGGCGGTCGTCGAGGGTCAGCGGGAGCGCGGCGGCGGCGCGGGCTCCGGACAGGCGGGAGACCAGTTCCGGGGAGCGGCAGTCGTCGACGATGGCGCTGGTGATCGCCCCGTTCGCGTCCTCCCAGACGATCTCCGTCGTGTCGTCCTCGGGGAGGGCGGCGAGGACGGCGGCCACGTCGGTGGACAGGTCCGGCCAGACGGTCAGCTGGGCGCGCGGGGTGAGGCGCGCGCGGACCGCGTCGAGGGTGTCCTCGGCGAGGCGGTGCCAGCGGGAGGCGTTGTAGACGTACACCTCCTCCAGCAGCGCCGCCCGTCCCGTCGCGACGGACCGGCGGACCAGGGCCCAGAAGTCCTCGTCGGCGGGGCGCTGCACACCGGGCTCGTCGAAGTCGTCGGCGTACGGAGAGGCATCCAGCGGCTCCGGGAAGAGCCCCAGGGACCGGGTGAGGGCGACGGCGCTCCCGCAGGGCCGGTCGCTGCCGACGTAGAGGTACTGGTCCCATCCGACGTGCACGGCGAACCTGTCCTCGACCTCCAGGCTGCACCATGCGCCGTTGTCGCGGAGCATGCCCCGGACCAGCTCCAGGCCGACGTCGAGGGACACCTCCGCGCCGTCGTGGTACCCGCTGAGGTCGGGCGGGAAGAGCCCGGCGAGGCCGTGGCCCTCGATCGCGGGCTCCAGACCGAAGTGGGTGAACCCGGCGGAGATCTGCGGCTCGCGCACGGTCAGGTGGCGGATGCCGGTGGCCTCGGCGAAGGCGGCGACGGCCCGCAGGTAGGCGGCCTCGACCGGACCGTGGTCGCTGGTCTCGTCCTCACTGCCGGTGTAGTGGCCGTGCTCGTCGCGGTCGGCGGGGTCGTACTTGGTGATCCGGTGGACGAAAAGCGACACGGTGCTCCGTAGGGCTCAGAAAGGGTGCCAGCGCAGTTCCGTGTCGCCGTCGCGGAGCGAGGCCACGCGGCGGCGGAATTCGGACAGGGCGTCGGGGTTGGACGGGGCGTGCTGGGAGACCCAGGCGCAGCTCGCCGTTTCGCGGGCGCCGCGCAGGACCGCGCACCCCTCCCACTCCCGTACGTCCCACCCGTACGCGGCGGTGAAGGCCGCGTAGGCGTCGGCGGGCAGCCCGTACCGGTCCCGGGACAGGGCCATGACCACCAGGTCGTGCTCCCGCAGGTCGGTCGATACGGTTTCCAGGTCCACCAGCACCGGCCCGTCCGGGCCGACGTGGACGTTGCGGGGCAGGGCGTCGCCGTGGATCGGGCCCGGCGCCAGGTGCGGGGTGAGCGCGGCCACCTCGTCGGCGTACGCGTCGCGCCGGGCCCGCAGGTACGCCGCGTCCTCGGGGTCGACGGCCTCGCCGGCCAGCCGCAGCCAGCGCTCGACGCCGCCCAGCAGGTCCCGCGCCGGCAGGACGAACGGCGGTGCGGGCAGCGCGTGCAGCGGGCGCAGCAGTGCCGCGAGGTCGGCGGGGCCCGCCGCGCGGACGGCGTCGGGCAGCCGGTGCCAGAGGGTCACGGGGTGGCCGTCCACCAGGCGGGGCTCCGGCTCGGCCGCGCGCACCGCCGGGATCCCGGCTCCGGACAGCCAGTCGGCCACCGCCAGTTCGCGTTGGGCCCGCTCCAGCAGCCCGGCCTCCCGGCCCACCTTGGCGACCAGGCCGCCGAGGGCGAAGACGGCGTTCTCGCCGAAGGAGAGCAGCTCGGCCGGACCGGTGAGACCCGCCTGTGTCAGTACGTCCCTGGCCCGCGCCTCGTCCATGCCGTTCGTCCCGCCCTCTCGTGCCGTGCGGCCTTGCGCCCTCGCGCCTCCGACGAAGTTTCGCATCCCCGCGCGGTACGGGCGTACGGGCCCATACGGTTGCATCACCCACGCGGGCGCGGGCGGCAGCCGGGAGGGCCTCGCCACCGCCACCCCCGTGGTCGCCGTCCCCCAGGCCGTCGACCAGTTCGGCAACGCCGACGTGCTGGCCTCCCTCGGCGTGGCCCGCCACGTCCCGATGGAGGAGGCCGACGCGACGACCCTGCGCGAGGCCGTCCTCGGACTGCTCGCCGACCCCGAGGTCGCCGTCCGCGCCGAGGCCGTCCGCGCCGCGATGGCCTCCGAGGGCGGCACGCGGCGGGCGGCCGGCCTCATCGAGGCGGCACTGTCGGAGGCGGCCCTTAGGGTGCGCCCATGACGAAGAAGAAATACGCGGCCCTGCTGCGCGGCATCAACGTCGGCGGGAGCAAGAAGGTCCCGATGGCGGAGCTGCGCTCCGTCCTGGAGGGGCTGGGCCACGGCGACGTGCAGACGTACCTGCAGAGCGGCAACGCCGTCTTCACCTCCGGCGAGGGCGACCCCGTCGCCCTCGCCCGGGCGCTGGAGGCGGCGATCGAGGCCCACTTCGGGTTCTTCGTGCCCTGTCTGGTCGTCGACGGGGACTACCTGCGCGCCGTCGCCGAGGCCTGCCCCTTCCCGGCCGCCGAACTGGAGGGCAAGCAGCTCCACGCGACCTTCTGCTCCGCACAGCCCGGCCCCGAGCGCTTCGCCGCGCTCGACGCCCCCGCCTTCCTCCCGGAGGAGTACCGCGTCGGCGACCGCGTCCTCTACCTCTACGCGCCGGACGGCCTGGGCCGCTCCAAACTGGGCGAGGCCCTCGCCAGACCGGCCGTGGTCAAGGGCCTGGACGTCACCACCCGCAACTGGAACACCGTCGCCAAACTCGTCGAACTGACCCGCGCCTAGGCGCTCATCGCCCCTCGTAGTAATCCGGCAGCGCCCGCAGGTAGGCCGGGATGTTCGGATTGGCCAGCAGGCGGGCCGTCCACTCCGAGTCCTCGTGGGTGGTCAGCGGGCTCAGCGTCGTCTTCTCGAAGGGCAGGCCCAGGCGGCAGCGCAGGACGCGCTCGACGTCCTGCGCGGTCAGCGGCCCCGTCGGGCTGCCGCCGCCCGGGCAGCGGGCGAGTTCGGCCAGGATCAGTTCCACGGACCGCGGCTTCGACCGCACCCGCTCCAGCAGGAACTCCGGATCCACGTCCAGGGCGCGCTGGAGGCGGGCCCTGGTCTCGGCGAGGGGCATCGGCGGCAGGGCCGTCCCGGGGCAGTCCACCACCATGACCTTGGTACGGCCCGCCCCGAACCGGGCCGCCGGTTCGGCGTCGGACGCGGGGCGGGCCTTCGCCATGACCGGCTGGTCTCCGTAGAGCATCTCGCCGCGCACGGACACGAGGCGGACGTCCTCCTCGGTGGCCTCGATCAGATTGCGGTACGGATCGCCGTTCCGCTCGTCCATCACCACCAGGTCGGCCACGTAGCCCCGCGCGAGCCGGCCGGCACGGCGGTCCCAGCCCAGGGCCCGCGCCGGGTTCCGCGTCACCATGTCGACCAGCTCGCGGTCGGTGAACAGCCCCTTCAGCCGGTGCTCGTTGACCAGGTCCGCGACCTTCAGCTCGCCCAGCACCGACTTGCTGCCCGAGGGCGCCCAGTCGGGAGCCAGGCTGATGCCGAGTCCGGCCGCCTTCGCGGCGGCCACATCGGCGGTCCTTCCGTAGAGCAGGAAGTTCGACAGCGGCGACCAGACGAGTGCGGCGCCCCGGGCCGCCATGTCCTTCAGCTGCTCCGCCGTCAGCCCGACGCCCTGGACGGCGATGAGTCCCGGGCCCACCAGCCCGCTCCGCTTGACGGCCTCGTACTCGTCCGCCATCCGCGGACCGGTCCCCTCGGCCAGGTGCAGGACCAGCGGGCCGTCCTTCTGCGCCCTGGCCAGATCCGCCCATTCGACGGCGTCCCGGCCGATGTCCACGCGGCTCACGGCCCGGCGCGGACCGACCTCCGCCGTCTCGGCGTTGCGCACCAGACAGCCCGGGGCGGAGCTGGGCGGGTCGACGCTCGCGCCCTGCACGGCTGTCGTGCCGCCGGCCAGCGCCTTGTACTCGCCGTACCGGGCGGCCTCCGCGCCGAGGTCGTAGAAGCCGGGGCTGGAGAGGACGAACCAGGGGTTGGTGATGCGCCGTTCGTAGTCGTCGTCGTAGAACCGCCACTCGTACCGGTCCTTGTACGCCTTGCGCACCGGCAGGAGCGGGAAGGCGGCGTGCTCGGGATGGTTGTGCAGATCGATCAGCCCGGGATAGATGACCCCGCCGGTGTCGACGACCCGGGCGGACCGCGCGCCCGCCGGCAGCGCACGGCCCGCCTCGGCGACGGCTTCGATGCGGCCCGCCCGGATCCAGAGGCGGGCGTCCGGCCAGACGTCCCCCGCGTCGTTCAGCGTCACCACCTTGCCCGTGAGGACCACCCCGGGATCGGACCGGGCGGGCGACGGGACGAAGCCGGCGGCGGCCACGGCGACCACGGCGCTCGCGGCCAGCGAGGCGGCGAGGGCGCTGCCGCGCCTCACGTCGTCTCCGCGGCCCCGTCGGGTGTCGTACCGGTTCTCGGGCCGTGCGCGCCCGGCGGCGTCAGCGCGTCCAGTACGGCCAGCTCCCGCGCGCTCAGCGAGAGCGACGCCGCGGCCAGGTTCTGGGCCAGGTGCGCGGGGGAGCCGGTGCCCGGCGTCGGGCACAGCACCGGCGAGTGGTGCAGCAGCCAGGCCAGCGCGATCTGCCCGGGGCTCGCGCCGTGCGCCGCCGCCACCGCGGCGACGGCGGCCGCGCACTCCCGCGCCAGGGCGCCGCTGCCGAGCGGGTAGTACGGCAGGAAGGCGATCCCGCGCGCCTCGCAGAGCGCCAGCACCTCGGCGGAGGACCGGTCCAGCAGGTTGTACGGGTTCTGCACCGCGGCCACCGGCACCGACTCCAGCGCCGCCCGCAGCTGTTCCGCGCCCACCGTGTCCAGGCCGATGTGCCGGATCTTGCCTTCCTCCCGCAACTCCGCGAGCGCGCCCAGCTGTTCGGCCGCCGGGACCGCCGGATCGAAGCGGTGCAGCTGGTAGAGGCCGATCCGCTCCACCCGCAGCCGCCGCAGGCTCGCCTCGCACATCCGGCGCAGCTCCTCGGGCCGGCCCGCCACGTGCCACTGGTCGGGCCCCGTCCGCACCACCCCGCCCTTGGTGGCGACCACGAGCCGCTCCCCGTACGGGTGCAGGGCTTCGGCGATCAGCTCCTCGGCCAGGTCGGGCCCGTAGTTGTCGGCGGTGTCGATCAGGGTCACCCCCTGCTCGACGGCGGCGCGCAGCAGGGCCACGGCCTCGGCGCGGCCGCCGCGCGGACCCCAGTAACCGGGGCCGACGAGACCGCCCGTACCCAGTCCGAGGCGTCCCAGCGGCAGATCCCCGCCCAACGTGAAAATGGTGTCCGGCATGGCCCGACGGTACTCCCGCCCCGACGGTGTGCCAGGCTCGGGGCATGCGTTACATCATCATCGGCGCCGGAGCGATCGGCGCGACCATCGGCGGCCGGCTCGCGGAATCGGGCCGGGAGGTCGTCCTCGTCGCGCGCGGCGCGCACGCCGAGGCACTGCGGGCGGACGGGCTGCGGCTCACCACCGCCGACGGCACCCGCCTCCACCGGCTCCCCGTGGTCACCGCACCGGCGGACCTGGGTGAACTGCGCCCCGACGACGTGCTGCTGCTCACCGTGAAGACGCAGGACGCCATCGCCGCGCTCGACGCGTGGGGAGACGCCGAGGTCGCCGGCGGCGGTACGGCGGCCCAGCGGCTGCCGCTGCTGTGCGCGCAGAACGGCGTGGAGAGCGAACGGCTGGCCCTACGGCGCTTCGCGCGTGTGTACGGGGTGTGCGTCTGGCTGCCCGCGACCTTCCTGGAGCCCGCCGTGGTCTCGGCGCTGTGCGCCCCGCTGACCGGGATCCTGCACCTGGGGAAGGCGGCCGGAGGCACGGACCGGCGGATCGCGGAGGTCGCCGCCGACCTGGAGAAGGCGGGGTTCGAGGCGCCGGTCGTCGAGGACGTCATGCGGTGGAAGTACGCGAAGCTGCTCGGGAACCTGGGCAACGCGGTCCAGGCGACCACCGGGCCCGAACCTGACCCGGCGAAGACGGCGCTCCTGCTGAGGGCGGTCCGCGAGGGCAAGGCCGCCTTCGAGGCGGCGGGCATCGCCTACGCCTCGGACGCGGAGCAGTCGGCGGCCCGCGACGGCAAGGTCGACCAGCCCGCGGGCGTACGGGGCGGCTCGTCGTGGCAGAGCCTGGCGCGCGGGACGGGGTCGGTGGAGGCCGACTACCTCAACGGCGAGATCTCGCTGCTGGGGCGGCTGCACGGGGTGGCGACGCCCGTCAACGACGTGCTGCGGCACGCGGCGAACATCTTCGCCCGGGAGGGCCTGCCGCCGGGCGCGATGTCCATCGGCGACCTGACGGCCCTGGCCGACGAGGCGGCGTCCCGCGCCTGAGGCGGTTCGTGCGGATCAAGCCGTGAGGGCCGGGAGCGGCGCCGCGGCCCGGGCAGTGGCCGCGTCGTAGCGGCGCAGCAGGAGCCGGGCGAGTTCCGGGGCGGCGCCCAGGACCTCGGCCACCACGTCCGCGCCGGACTCGGCGGCGCCGGCCGCGATGCGGTCCGGGAGCCGGCCGGGGGCGATGACGTACGGGGCCACCGCCACCCGCCGGGCGCCCTCGGCGCGCAGGGCCCGTACGGCGTCCTCCGTACGGGGGAGGGCAGCGGAGGCGAACGCAGGCCGCACGGCGCACCAACCGGTGTGCCGCCACTCCCGCGCGATTTCAGCGATCACTGCGATCGCCTCCGGGTCTGAGGATCCGGCGGACGCGAGCACCACACCGGTGCGCGCGCGGTCCGCCGGGGTGAGGCCGAGGCCGGCCTCCGCGAGGCGCCGTTCCAGGGCCGCCACCAGCAGGGGGGACGGGCCGAGGACGTCCGCCACCCGCACCGACAGCCCGGTCAGGCGGGTGGTGGCCTCCGAGAGCACCGCCGGGATGTCCGCCTTCGCGTGGAAGGCCCGCGTCAGCAGCAACGGCAGGGCCACGACCTCCCGTACGCCGGACAGGTACAGGGAGGCGAGGGCCTGCGAGACGGTCGGGCCGTTGAAGTCGAGGAAGGCGGTCTCGACCCGCAGCCCGGGCCGCAGCGACCGGGCCCGCCCGACGAGGGCGTGCACGGTCGCCGCGTGCCGCGGATCGCGGCTGCCGTGGGCGATGACGAGGAGTGCGCGGGACATGGGACTCGGCTCAGCTCTTGACCAGCAGGCCGCGGCTGCGCAGCACCCACCGCTCGACCGGGCTGAAGATCAGCAGGTCGATGGCGATGCCGACCACGAGGATCAGCAGGATCGCGAGGAACACGCCGGGCAGGTCGATGTTGTTGCGGCCGTTCTCCAGCAACTGGCCCAGGCCCAGGCCCAGGTCGGGGGAGCTGGCGATGATCTCGGCGGCCATCAGGGAGCGCCAGGAGAACGCCCAGCCCTGCTTGAGGCCCGCCAGGTAGCCGGGCAGCGCGGCCGGCATGACCACGTGCCGGGCGCCGCGCAGACCGGTCGCGCCCAGGGTGCGGCCGGCCCGCAGGAACAGCGGCGGGATCTGGTCGATGCCGGAGACGAGGCCGTTGGCGATCGAGGGGACGGCGCCCAGCAGGATCACCGTGTACATCATGGCGTCGTTGAGCCCGAACCACAGGACCGCCGGGGGGACCCAGGCGACCGAGGGCAGGGACTGCAGGCCCTGCAGGATCGGGCCGATCGCGGCGCGCACGAACTTGACGCGGGCGACGAGCAGGCCGAGCGGCGTGCCGATGGCCAGGGCCAGCAGGAAGCCGAGCAGACCGCGGGAGACGCTGGTCCAGATCACTTCGAGCAGGGTGCCCTTGAGCCACATCTCGGACAGGCTGTCCCACACCGCGGACGGGGCGGGCAGTTTGCTCTCGTCGGTGACCTTCGCGGCGACCAGGATCTGCCAGACCACCAGCACGAGGCCGACGGCCAGCAGCGGGGGCAGGGCCTTCTTGGTGAGGATCTCGCGGAGCGGGGTGCGGTGCGTCTGGACGGCGTCGAGCGCGTCGAGGCCCGCCTCCAGGCCCGCCAGGTCGTCGTGCTTGGCCTTGGCCTTCGCGGTGGTGTCAGTGCTGGCCATGGCGGCGGATCTCCCCACGCAGGTGTTCAGTGATCTCAAGGGACAGCTCCGCGACGTCCGCGTCCTCGATGCGGCGCGGCTGCGGGATGCCCACGGTCCATTCCTTCGCGACCCGGCCGGGGCGGGAGGAGAGCAGGACGACGCGCTGGGCGAGGCGGACGGCCTCGCGGACGTTGTGCGTGACGAAGAGGACGGACAGCCCTGTCTCGGCCCAGATGCGGGTGAGTTCGCCGTGCAGGACGTCGCGGGTGATGGCGTCGAGGGCCGCGAAGGGCTCGTCCATCAGCAGGAGGCGGCTGTCCTGGGCGAGGGCGCGGGCCAGGGCGACGCGCTGGCGCATGCCGCCGGACAGCTCGTGGACGCGCTTGCCGTACGCGCCGCCGAGCCGGACCAGCTCCAGCAGCCGCTCGGCCTCCGGCTTGCGGTCGGCCTTCGCGACCCCGCGCAGGCGCAGGGCGAGTTCGATGTTCTTGCCCGCGGTGAGCCACGGGAAGAGGGCGTGCTCCTGGAACATCAGGGCCGGACGGCCCTCGGTCGTGACGGCTCCGGCGGTCGGCGTGTCCAGGCCCGCGACCAGGTTCAGCAGGGTGGACTTTCCACACCCCGAGGCCCCCAGGATGGTGACGAACTCGCCGGGAGCGACATCGAGGCTGATGTCGTCCAGGACGAGCTGCGTTCCGGCCGGGCCGGAGAAGGACTTCGAGACGTGCTCGATGCGGACGGCCTGTGCGAGGGCCGTGGTGTGCTCCGCGTTGAGCAGGACGGTCGCCATCGCGGGTCACCTCCCTTGGTCGTCGGTGCCCGGACCCGGCGGGGTGACGGGGGGCTTGTGCAGGGAACCGAGGACCTTGTCGAGCGGCCCGAGGTCGTAGATGCCGGTCAGGTCGGGCTTCTCCAGCAGGCCGGCCGTGACGGCGTGCCCGGCCTGGGCCTCCAGGGTGGCGGCGAGCGGGTCGTCGGTGACGGCGATGCCGGGCCAGGCCCGGTCGATGACCTCGGGCTCCAGCTCCTGGCCGCTGAGGGTCTTCAGGGCGGCGTTGGCGGAGGCCTTGGCCTCGTCGCGGTGGGCGTTGATCCATTCGTTGGTCCGGACGGTGCCGCGCAGGACGGCCTCGACGACGTCCCGGTGCTCCTTGAGGAACTTCTGCGAGACGACGACGTTCGTGATGACGAACTTCCCGTCGGGCCACAGGTCGTTCTCGTCGAGGAGGACGGTGGCGCCCTCGGCGACCAGCTTGGACGCGGTCGGCTCGGGCACCCAGGCGCCGTCGACGGAACCGGAGCGGTAGGCGTCGGGGGTGATGGTGTTGTTGGTGCGGACGACGGACACGTCGCCCTTGCCGCTGGCCGCGTCGACCTTCCAGCCGCGGGCGGCGGCCCAGTTGAGGAAGGCCACGTCCTGGGTGTTGCCGAGCTGCGGGGTGGCGATCCTCTTGCCCTTGACGTCGTCGAGGGTCTTGATCCGGTCCGGGTTCACGACGAGCTTGACGCCGCCCGAGGCGGAGCCGGAGACGATCCGCAGGTTCTGGCCCCTGGACTTCACGTAGCCGTTGACCGCGGGTGAGGGGCCGATGAAGCCGATGTCGACGGAGCCCGCGTTGAGGGCCTCCATCTCGGCCGGTCCGGCGTTGAAGGTGGTGGTCTTCAGGGCGGTGCCGCCCAGTTCCCGCTGGATCAGCCCTTCCCGTACGCCGACCAGGGCGGTGGCGTGGGTGAGGTTGGGGAAGTAGCCGAGGGTCACGGAGCCCGCCGAGAGCTTCGCGCCCGCCGCCCCGGCCTGCGCCTGCGCCGCGGCCGGGACCGGGTCGGCCTGCGATCCGTAGCCGCAGGAGGTGACGGCGGCGGCGAGCAGCAGGACGAGGGCCGCGGCGGGGCGTGTGCGGCGTGTGCGGCGTGTGGCGGGCATGGTCAGACGGTCCATTCGTTCTCCGTGAAGGCGTCGCCCGCCATGCCCGCGGTCAGGGTGGTGCCGTCGGCCGGGTCGATCAGCAGGAAGCATCCGGTGCGGCGGGAGGCGGCGTAGGCGTCGAGGGCGAGGGGTTCGGCGGTCCGTACGACGACCCGGCCGATGTCGTTGGCGACGAGCCGGCCGGGATCCGGGTGCTGGGACAGGTCGTCCAGGGTCAGCCGGGAGGGGATCTCCTTGACGATCGCCTTGACGGTGCGGGTGGTGTGTTTGAGCAGGACGCGCTGGCCGACGGTGAGGGGCCGGTCGGCGACGTGGCAGACCGTGGCGAGGACCTCGTGCGTGGGGGCGGGGGCGACGGCGGTGGGGGCGATGAGGTCGCCGCGGGAGACGTCGATGTCGTCGGTGAGCCGCAGCGTCACGGACTGGGGGGCATGGGCGGTGTCGACCGCTTGGCCGAGGGCGTCGATGGCCTCGATGGTGCTGGTGCGGCCCGACGGCAGGACGGTGACGGCTTCGCCGACGCGCAGGACGCCGGAGGCGATCTGGCCGGCGTA
>NZ_JBHWBP010000070.1:0-29904 GCF_042735575.1 Streptomyces sp. NPDC059564
ACCCGGTCAGTCGTCGTTCTTGCCGGCCGGGGTCGTCTTGGCGATCTGCATCAGGAACTCGGCGTTCGACTTCGTCTGCTTCATCTTGTCGAGCAGCAGCTCGATCGCCTGCTGCGAGTCGAGCGCGTGCAGCACCCGGCGCAGCTTCCAGACGATGGCGAGCTCCTCCGCGTTGAGGAGGATCTCCTCCTTGCGGGTGCCCGACGGGTCGACGTCGACGGCCGGGAAGATGCGCTTGTCGGCGAGCTTGCGGTCGAGCTTGAGCTCCATGTTGCCGGTGCCCTTGAACTCCTCGAAGATCACCTCGTCCATGCGCGAGCCGGTGTCGACCAGCGCGGTGGCCAGGATGGTCAGCGAGCCGCCGTCCTCGATGTTGCGCGCGGCACCGAAGAAGCGCTTCGGCGGGTACAGCGCGGTCGAGTCGACACCACCGGACAGGATGCGGCCGGAGGCGGGGGCGGCGAGGTTGTACGCGCGGCCCAGACGGGTGATCGAGTCCAGCAGGACGACCACGTCGTGACCCAGCTCGACGAGACGCTTGGCGCGCTCGATGGCCAGCTCGGCGACGGTGGTGTGGTCCTCGGCCGGGCGGTCGAAGGTCGAGGAGATGACCTCGCCCTTGACCGACCGCTGCATGTCGGTGACCTCTTCCGGACGCTCGTCGACCAGGACGACCATCAGGTGGCACTCGGGGTTGTTCGTGGTGATCGCGTTGGCGATCGCCTGCATGATCATGGTCTTGCCGGTCTTCGGCGGGGCCACGATCAGACCGCGCTGGCCCTTGCCGATCGGCGACACGAGGTCGATGATGCGGGTGGTCAGCACGCCCGGGTCGGTCTCCAGGCGGAGCCGGTCCTGCGGGTAGAGCGGGGTCAGCTTCTGGAACTCCGGGCGGCCGCGGCCGGATTCGGGCGCCATGCCGTTCACCGAGTCCAGACGCACGAGGGCGTTGAACTTCTCGCGGCGCTCGCCGTCCTTGGGCTGACGGACCGCACCGGTGGTGTGGTCACCCTTGCGCAGACCGGCCTTGCGGACCTGGGCGAGGGAGACGTACACGTCGTTCGGGCCGGGCAGGTAGCCCGAGGTCCGGATGAACGCGTAGTTGTCGAGGATGTCGAGGATGCCCGCGACGGGGATCAGCACGTCGTCGTCGGCGACCTGCGGCTCGTTCGGCGCGAACTCGTCGCGGCCACGACGGCCACGGCGGTCGCGGTAACGGCCGCGACGGCCGCGACGGCCGTCCTCACCGTCGAAGTCGTCCTGGGGGCCGTTGTCCTGACGGTCCTGACGACCCTGCTGGCCCTGACCCCGGCCGCCCTGCTGCTGACGGTCGGCGCGGTCCTGACGGTCGGCGCGGTCCTGGCGGCCGCCGCCCTGACCCTGGCCGCCCTGGCCCTGGGCCTGACCCTGGGCCTGACCCTGGCTCTGCCCGGCCTGGGCCTGGCCGCCCTGGCCCTGGTCCTCGGTCTTGGCGCCGCGCTCGCGGCGGCCCTGCTGACGCTCGCCCCGCTCGGTGCGCTCGCCGCGGTCACGGCGGTCGCGGCGGGTCCGGCCCTCGCCGGCCTCCTGCGCCTGGCCACCCTGGGCCGGGGCGGTGACGGCCACGGACTCGGCCTTCGGCTCGGCCTGGACGGGCGGAGCGGTCTCGGTCTTCTGCTCGACCTGCACGACGGCAGGGGCCGAGGACTCCGGACTGCCGGAGGGGGCGGTGGCACGACGGCGGCGACGCTCGCCGGCCGGCGCGGCGTCCTCGCTGGCGGGCTGGCCCGGGATGTCGATCTGCGCCTGCACGGCGGGCTTCTCGGCCGGCGCCGGAGCGGCGGCCTCGCCCGTACGGGCCTTGCTGGTGGTACGGCGCTTCGGCTTGGCCTCGGCGGCGTCGGCGGCGGCGGGGGCCGCGGCCTTGGGGGCACTGCCGCCCTGCGCCTCCTTGATGACCTCGATCAGCTGGCTCTTGCGCATCCGCGCGGTGCCCCTGATTCCGAGGCCCGACGCGACCTGCTGCAGCTCGGCCAGGACCATGCCCTCGAGGCCGGTGCCGGAGCGGCGACGCTTGGGTGCGGCGCCCGCGGCGGGGGCACTGGTGTCGACGTTGGTGTCGGCAGCGCCCATCAGATCGGTGGTGTCGCTCACGAAGGGTCCTTCCCTGGAGCGGACGTCGGCCTGTCTGGCTCGGCGACCGGTTGTGCTGTCCGACGTCGGACCATGACTTGATGGGTCATGGGCCGCAGCCGGGGCGGTGGTCCGCCGATAGATGTACGGCGGAGAGAAACGTGCGTGGGTGTTTCCGGCGAGAAGCCCCCGAGCTGGAAGCGTGGGAATGTCACGCCGATTCCGGAGCGTGCTCGAAACTGCTGGCTGCGATCAAAGCAGTCGGGGAGGCTCCCGGAAGAAAGGTGGTCCCGGATGGGGACACTGAGCACCGAGCCATGGCGGCTTCGGATGCGCACTTGAGACTAACACTACCGGATCCAACAGACATTCCCCCTCTCAATCACCGGCAATCGCCCCTTCCGGGGTGGGGCGGCCTGCCCGGCCGCCCGCCCCCGGCGGGCCGTGTCGTCACGACACGGACTGGCCGCCCTGGGCACCCAGCGGAAGGACGCTCGCGCCCGCGGCGTCGAGGGCGAGCCGGTTGGCCGCCCATCCTTCGCCCGCGAGCTGCGCGACCTTGTCGGCCGCGTCGTTGTCGACCAGCGCGAGGACCGTGGGGCCCGCGCCGGAGATGACCGCGGGGATCCCGTCCGCCCGCAGCCGGCCCACGAGCGCCACGCTCTCGGGCATCGCCGGGGACCGGTACTCCTGGTGCAGGCGGTCCTCGGTGGCGGGCAGCAGGAGCTCGGGACGCCTGGTCATGGCCTCCACGAGCAGGCCCGCGCGGCCCGCGTTCACGGCCGCGTCCACATGCGGCACGGTGCGCGGCAGCAGACCCCGCGCGGTCTCGGTCAGGACCGGCTTGGACGGGACGAAGACCACCGGAACGATGGAATCCGCGGGGTCCATCCGGATCGCCTTGGCGCTGCCCCCGTCCATCCAGGCCAGGGTGAAACCGCCGAGCAGACAGGCGGCGACGTTGTCGGGGTGGCCCTCGATCTCGGTGGCGAGCTCCAGCAGCGCCGCGTCGTCGAGCTTGGCCTCGCCGCCTATGGTCACGGCGCGGGCGGCGACGATGCCGGCGCAGATCGCGGCGGAGGAGGAGCCGAGGCCCCGGCCGTGCGGAATGCGGTTGGCGCAGACGACCTCGAGGCCGCGCGGCTGCCCGCCCAGCAGGTCGAAGGCGGTGCGCATGGAACGTACGAGGAGGTGGCTCTCGTCCCTCGGGAGGGTGTCGGCACCCTCGCCCGCGATGTCGATGTTCAGGCCGGAGTCGGCGACGCGGACGACCACGTCGTCGTAGAGCCCCAGGGCCAGCCCGAGGGCGTCGAAGCCCGGGCCGAGGTTGGCACTGCTGGCGGGGACGCGCACTCGTACGGCGGCGGCGCGGAACGCTGGACCTGCCATCGGTCGATGACACTCCTTGTGACTGTGCGAGATCTGGTGTCGGTGCGGGATCTTCGCTGCGAATGTACTGGAGAACGTACGACACCCGAAGGCCCTTGGGGCAGCACCGCGTCATATGCGCGGTGGCGGATGTAAGTACAGCGTATCGAAGGAAGGTTCTCTCGCGACATAGGGCGCACAGGAGGCGCACGATGCGTGTCGCGGCCTTCCCGCCGGACCGCCTTGACTTCCGTGTCGTACGGGGCCCCGTCGCCGGATTCCGAAGGCTTCCGGAATCCGGCAACGGGGCATCGGGCCACCGGGGCGTTGGGGCCCCCGGCCCGGGGTCAGATCAGGCCGAGGCGGGCTGCCGCGGCTTCGGCGTCCACCGGAATGGTGACCGGCTGCGGAGCGCCGGCGACCGCCCAGTCGGGGTCCTTCAGGCCGTTGCCGGTGACGGTGCACACGATCTTCTGGCCGGGGTCGACCAGGCCCAGCTCGGCGGCCTTCAGCAGACCGGCCACCGAAGCGGCCGAGGCGGGCTCGACGAAGACGCCCTCCTGCGCGGCCAACAGCCGGTAGGCGGACAGGATCTGGCGGTCCGTCACCTCGTCGATGAAGCCGCCCGACTCGTCCCGCGCGGCCAGCGCGTAGTCCCAGGAGGCCGGGTTGCCGATGCGGATCGCGGTGGCGATGGTGTGCGGCTCCTTGACGACCTCGCCGCGCACGATCGGCGCGGAGCCGGAGGCCTGGAAACCCCACACACGGGGCGTACGGGAGGCCAGGCCGTCGGCCTTGTACTCCTTGAAGCCCTTCCAGTACGCGGTGATGTTGCCGGCGTTGCCGACGGGCAGCACGTGGATGTCGGGGGCGTCGCCGAGCGCGTCCACGATCTCGAACGCGGCCGTCTTCTGGCCCTCGATGCGCACCGGGTTGACGGAATTGACCAGCGCCACCGGGTAGTTGTCGGACAGCGCGCGGGCCAGGTCCAGGCAGTCGTCGAAGTTGCCGTCAACCTGCAGGATCTTGGCGCCGTGCACGAGCGCCTGGCCCATCTTGCCGAGCGCGATCTTGCCGCGGGGCACGAGGACCGCGCACACCATGCCGGCGCGCACCGCGTACGCGGCGGCGGAGGCGGAGGTGTTGCCCGTCGAGGCGCAGATGACGGCCTTGGCGCCGTCCTCCTTGGCCTTGGTGATGGCCATGGTCATGCCGCGGTCCTTGAAGGACCCCGTGGGGTTCGCGCCCTCTACCTTGAGGTGCACCTCACAGCCGGTGCGCTCGGAGAGCACCTGGGCGGGGACGAGGGGAGTGCCACCCTCGCGGAGCGTGACCACGGGAGTCGTGTCCGTGACCGGCAGGCGGTCCCGGTACTCCTCGATGATGCCGCGCCACTGGTGGGTGCGATTGCTGCTCATGGGTCCTTACTCCCCTTCAACACGCATGATGCTGGCGACACCGCGCACGGTGTCCAGCTTCCGCAGCGCCTCGACGGTCCCGGAAAGGGCGGCGTCGGGCGCGCGGTGGGTGACGACGACGAGGGAGGCCTCGCCGTCCTTGCCCTGCTGGCGGACGGTGTCAATGGAGACACCGTGCTCCGCGAAGGTCGTCGCCACCTGGGCGAGGACGCCCGGCTTGTCCGCCACATCGAGGCTGATGTGGTAGCGGGTGACGACGTCCCCCATGGGGCTGACCGGCAGCTGGGTGTACGCCGACTCGCCGGGCCCCGTTGCCTGGGCGAGCTTGTTGCGGCAGACCGCGACGAGGTCTCCGAGGACCGCGGACGCGGTCGGAGCGCCGCCCGCGCCGGGCCCGTAGAACATGAGCCGCCCGGCCGCCTCGGCCTCGACGAAGACGGCGTTGTACGCCTCGCGGACGGAGGCGAGCGGATGGCTGAGCGGGATCATCGCCGGATGCACGCGGGCCGTGACGGACTGGCCGTCGGCGGCGCGCTCCAGGATCGCGAGGAGCTTGATGGTGCAGCCCATGCGCTTGGCGGAGGCGAAGTCCGCGGCGCTGACCTCGGTCATGCCCTCGCGGTAGACGTCGTCGAGGCGGACGCGGGTGTGGAAGGCGATGCCGGCCAGGATCGCGGCCTTGGCGGCGGCGTCGTAGCCCTCGACGTCGGCGGTCGGGTCCGCTTCGGCGTACCCGAGGGCGGTGGCCTCGTCGAGGGCCTCCTGGTAGCCGGCGCCGGTCGAGTCCATCTTGTCGAGGATGAAGTTCGTCGTGCCGTTGACGATGCCCATCACACGGTTGATCTTGTCGCCGGCGAGGGACTCGCGCATGGGGCGGACCAGCGGGATGGCGCCCGCGACGGCGGCCTCGTAGTAGAGGTCCCGGCCGTGCGCCTCGGCGGCGGCGTGCAGCGCGGCGCCGTCCTGGGCGAGCAGCGCCTTGTTCGCGGAGACGACGGAGATGCCGTTCTCGAAGGCGGTGGTGATCAGGGTGCGGGCGGGCTCGATGCCGCCGATGACCTCGATGGCCACGTCGATGTCGCCGCGTTTGAGGAGGGCGGTCGCGTCGGTGGTGATCAGCGCCGGATCGATGCCCTCGCGCACCTTGGAGGGACGGCGCACAGCCACGCCGGCGAGTTCGACGGGCGCGCCGATCCTGGCTGTCAGATCGTCGGCGTGCGTCGTCATGATGCGCGCCACCTCTGAGCCGACCACTCCACAGCCCAGCAGCGCCACCTTCAGCGGACGCGTACGCATCATTCGACCTACGCCTTTCGATCTTCCATCCGTAACCCGTGCGCGGATGCGCGCGGGTCCTGAACCAGTCTCACTCAATGGACAGGACTTTCCATCCTCGGTCCATTGAATGAGACGCCCGTTGAGATACCTATTTTGGGGGTCCTGGGGCTTTCCCCAGAAATATGGGAATCATCCGAGGTCGAGACGCAGGAGATCTTCCTCCGTCTCGCGCCGGACGATCACCCGCGCCTGCCCGTCGCGCACGGCGACGACGGGCGGGCGCAGCGCGTGGTTGTAGTTGCTGGCCATGGAGCGGCAGTACGCCCCGGTGGCCGGTACGGCGAGGAGGTCCCCGGGCGCGAGGTCGGCCGGCAGGAACGCGTCCTTCACCACGATGTCGCCGCTCTCGCAGTGCTTGCCGACGACGCGGACGAGCATGGGCTCGGCGTCGGAGACGCGGGAGACGAGGGTGACCCCGTACTCGGCGTCGTAGAGCGCGGTGCGGATGTTGTCGGACATGCCGCCGTCGACGGAGACGTACGTGCGCAGCCCTTCGAGGGGCTTGATCGTCCCTACCTCGTACAGGGTGAACGCCGTGGGGCCGACGATCGCGCGGCCGGGCTCGACGGAGATGCGGGGCGCCTTGAGCCCGGCGCTCTCGCACTCCCGCGCGACGATCTCGGTGAGGGCCTTGGCGATCTCGTGGGGCTCGCGGGGGTCGTCGGCGGAGGTGTAGGCGATGCCGAGGCCGCCGCCGAGGTCGATCTCGGGGAGTTCCACGCCGTGCTCGTCGCGCACGGCGGCCAGCAGCCGGATCACCCGCTTGGCGGACACCTCGAAACCGGCCATGTCGAAGATCTGGGAGCCGATGTGGGAGTGGACGCCGAGGAGGTCCAGGCTCTCGTGGCCCAGGGCCCGCCGTACGGCTTCGGCGGCGGAGCCGTCGGCGACGGCGATGCCGAACTTCTGGTCCTCGTGGGCGGTCGCGATGAACTCGTGCGTGTGCGCTTCCACGCCCACCGTCACGCGGATCTGCACGGGCTGGCGCACGCCCAGTTCGCGGGCGATGTGCGCGACGCGGGCGATCTCCTGGAAGGAGTCGAGGACGATGCGGCCGACGCCGGCCTCGACGGCCCGCCGGATCTCGGCCTCGGACTTGTTGTTCCCGTGGAAGGCGATCCGCTCGGCGGGCATCTCGGCGGCGAGCGCGGTGGCGAGCTCGCCGCCGGAGCAGACGTCGAGGTTCAGTCCTTCTTCCTTCAGCCACTTCACGACGGCCTTGGAGAGGAACGCCTTTCCGGCGTAGAAGACGTCCGCGTCCTTTCCGAAGGCGTGCGCCCAGGCGCGGCAGCGGGCGCGGAAGTCCTCTTCGTCGAGGAAGTAGGCGGGCGTGCCGAACTCCTCGGCGAGCCGGGTCACTTCGATGCCGCCGACGGTCACCACGCCGTCGTCGTCGCGGGTGACCGTGCGCGCCCAGACCTTCTCGTCCAGCACGTTGAGGTCGGCGGGCGGCGGGGCGTAGTGGCCCTCGGGCAGGACGTCGGCGTGGCGGGGCCCGGCGGGGTGCGCGGAACGGCTCATCGGAATCTCTCTTCGCGGGTCACAGGAAGTCGGGTGCGTCTACGCCGAGCAGGGCGAGGCCACCGGCCAGCACCGTCCCGGCGGCTTCGGCGAGGGCCAGCCGGGCACGGTGGGCGGCCGAGGGTTTCTCGTCCCCTTGGGGCAGGACGTGGTGCTGGTGGTCGAGGAGCGCGTCGGCGACGGCGACGAGGTGCCGGCAGAGCCGCTCGGGCGCCCGGTGGTGCGCGGCGGCTTCGAGGACGAGGGGGTGATCGGCGAGCAGGCCGGTCAGTGCCTTTCCCCCGCCTTCACCGGCGTCCGCCTGGAACCCGAGGCGGGCGGCGTTGCGGGTGAGGGCCCGGGCGCGGGCGTGGGCGTAGCGGACCAGGAACGATTCGCTGGACTCGTCCTGGACGAGGAGGCCTGGGTGGAAGGAGGGGGTCTCGCGGGGCGGGACGCTGAGCATGGCCCAGCGGGCGGCGTCCCGTCCGTAGACGGCGATCACGTCGCCGTCGCGCCGGGCGACGGGGGCCACGGCCGCTTCCCCCAGGTCCTGGTCCTGGCCCTGGCTGGCCCTGATCCGGGCGACGGCCTCGCGCACCGCCCGCTCGCGCGGCCCGACGGTGGGGGCCCAGCGGAGGGGGTCGGGGTGGACGGCGGTGTCGGCGTACCCGTAGCGGTGGCCGCGGCGCAGGACCTCCCGTACGAGGTCGGCGTCGGAGCGGGGGGCGAGGGTGAAGTTCAGGAACCCGGCGCCGGTGATCTCCACGCGGGCGATCCCGGGCTCCGCGGCGAGGAGCCGGGCCAGGGTGTCCGCCACGTCGCGGGGGGCGCGGGCGTCCCGCTTCGCCATCTGGAAGGCGACGGGGGTGGCGTACTCCCCCGCGCCGCCGGGGCGGGTCCGTTCGACGACGATCCGCTCGGGCACGGGTCCGCCCAGCTCACCGCCCTCGACGGCACGGCGTACGGCGCGTACGACGGCACGAGAGAGGTCGGCGGGGATCACGGAACCCAGCCTAGGGGAGAAGGCCCCTGTGCCCGCATCGGGTTTCGCCATGTGAACAGGTACGCGGAACGACCGCTCCCTCAGAGCCCTCTGCCGGCGGGAGCGCCGCCCTTCCGCTCGCGGCGGTCCTTCCGCTCGACGAGCCTGCGTACGACGCGTACCAGCTCGGCGGGCTCGAAGGGCTTGGCGACGAACGCGTCGACGCCGGCGGCGATGCCGGCCTCGACCTCGTGCTGCGTGCAGGCGCTGACGATGGCGACGGGCAGGTGCCGCGTCCGCGGATCGGCCCGCAACTGCGCGGCCGCCCCGAACCCGTCCAGCCGGGGCATGACCACATCAAGGGTGATCGCATCGGGACGCACGCGGTGGACGATGTCCAGACACTCGGCACCATCGTTCGCGGTCACGACCTCGAAGCCCTCCAGCTCGAGATTGACCTTGATCAGCTGCCGGATGACCTTGTTGTCGTCGACAACAAGCACCCGGCCCGAGGCGCCTGGCACAACTCGAGAGTAGGTTGCCCTAAGCCCCCGCGTCCGGGTTTTCGCCACTTCCACCCCCTCCGGGCGACCGACCTCCTCCTCCCGCCCAAATCGGTTCCTGATCACCCCGCCGAAGCTGGTAGTGTTCAACCCGTCGCCGCAACGCGGACGACGCGCCCCCGTAGCTCAGGGGATAGAGCAACGGCCTCCGGAGCCGTGTGCGCAGGTTCGAATCCTGCCGGGGGCACTTCGCAGGAAGTGCCCAAGACCCCGCCATCAGCGAGTTCGCTGAGACGGGGTCTTCGCGTTTGTGCGGCCAACTGCCGTGCCGGGCAGCCGTATGACGGCTCCTGCGGAGCGTGCGCGGCCGCAGGAGCTGTCGGTCGTCCGGTCAGGCTTGGCCGTCAGCGCAGTACCCGGCCCCGCAGGATCACGCGCTGGGGGCGGCCGAGGGTTTCGGGGGCGGCGGTGGGGTCTTCGGCGTAGGCGACGAGGTCGGCGGGTGCGCCGTCGGTCAGGCCGGGCAGGCCGAGCCAGTCGCGGGCGGTCCACGAGGCGGCCCCGAGGGCTGCTTCGGCCGGCATTCCCGCCCGCAGGAGGCGCCCGGATTCCGTGGCCACCGTGCCGCAGGGGAAGCTGTCCGTTCCGGCGAGGACGATGACCCCCGCTTCGTGCGCCGCGCGGACGTTGCCGACCATTCCCCGCCAGCCGTCGAGCCAGTCGGAGCGCCGCGCGCTGGGTTCGCGCCCCTGCCAGGCCTCGACGCTTCCGGCGAACGCCGAGAGCGTCGGCACGTACGCGGTCCCCTGGGCGGCCATCCGGTCCAGGAGCTCCGGGTCCAGGTGCATTCCGTGTTCGAGGCTGTCGGCTCCGGCCAGGACGGCGTTGCGCGAGCCCTCGCCGGTCTGGCAGTGCACCGCGACCCGTCCACCGACGGCGTGCACGGCTTCGACGGTCGCCTTCAGGACGTCCAGGGGTACGGCGGGCTCGTCCCATCGCCAGTCCCCGATCACCTTGCACCAGCCCGACGACGCCGTCGCTTCCTCGACCGCGGCCTCCGCCAGCTCGTCCTCGCCGATGTCCCGTCCCGCCCCGGGGAAGAAGCGGCCGGGGGTCGCCAGCCACCGGCCCGCCGAGCGGACGCGGGGCAGATCGGCTTCCGTGTCCACCCATGCGGGCATCCGGTCCGCGGTTCCCGGCGTCCGGACCAGGAGCACCCCGGCGTCGGCGTGCGCCTTCAAATGCTTGCGCAGCAAGGCCTCGTCGAACCCGTCTTCGGGACCCTCGGCCCCCGGATGCGTATGGACGTCGACGAGCCCCGGCAGGAGCCAGCCGCCGTCCACCACCGTCTCGACGTGCTTCGACGCCGCGGCGGCGGGCGGCTCGGTCCTCAACCGTTCACCGTCGATCCAGAACGTGCGCTCGACGCGCTCGGGCAGGACGACACCGCGTATGCGTCTGATCATGACCCTGAAACTACGGGATGAACGCGCTAGTCCGCGCTGCCGGTTGTGTCGGCGGGTGTCGGGGCTACGAAGCGGGCCGGGGTGTAGTCGGTGTGGTGGCGGCGGTAGGCGTCGCCCAGATGGTGCTGGAGCCGGCTGTGGCGGAACTGGTAGACCGCGCCGGTCTGGCGCAGGACTCCCCGCCCGTAGGCGTCGTCGAGGAACTCGGCCGCGTTCCAGGGCAGCTTGCCGGTCAGCGGCAGCCAGACGCGGGTGAGGATGACCCACTGTCCCCAGGCGGTGAACCCCAGGGCGTAGCAGAACGCGCCGCCGAGCCCGCCCACCGCTCCGATGAAGAGGGCGTCCGGCAGGGGCCAGTTCAGCGGTCCGACGAGCGGCCCGATCACTTGGACGACGAGGCCGCCGCCGAGCGCGATCGCCAGGGTGAGGGCCGGTACGAGCACGATGACCTGACGGCGGACCGTCGCACGGTTGGCCGACAGCAGGCTGACCGGAGTGGCCGCGGAGGCGATGTCCAGCGGCGCCTCGAACACGGCCATGAGCCCGAAGACCACTCCGACCGCCGAGGCGAAGATCAGCCCGAAGGCCAGGACGTTCGTGAGCGTGGCGTCGATCACCGCGGCGCTGGTGAGCGGGATGACGTCGTACAGCACGCGTTCCAGCGTGAGCGCGCACGCGCATCCGGCGCCCATCACGAATCCACCGGGCAGCACGGCCCCGAAGCGCGAGGTGAAGGCGCGGACCGGCCCGCTCCCAACGCGGGTGCGGTGGCGGGTTCCGGGCAGCCGTAGCCGTACGTGGGCCGGTTCGAAGGTTATTCCGCCGAACCTCGACATGAGCCAGTACACGGTTCCGAAGGCCAGGCCGGCGATCGGTCCCAGCAGGGCTCCTTCGAAGAAGACCTGGCCGACGCCCGCCGCGACGGCGGCTCCGAGCTGGTGGGCGATCAGGCCGACGAACCACTCGGCCACGGTGACCGACAGCGCGCAGGTCAGCGCTACGGCGAGGACGCGCGTCGAGCGGCGCAGCGAGTCGCCGATGCGCCACCAGGCGAGGTCCTGCTGGTCGAGCTCGTCGACGCTGACCAGGTGGTGGGCGAGGTAGCCGAGCCACCGCCGGACCCGCTCGGGGTCGCGGTCGGGCTGCCGGGGCGGATGGCCGCCGTGGGCGGTACGGACGGGGGCGCGGCGCCGGTAGAGGGTGGGGACGAAGCCCGCCAGGAGGTGCTCCTCGAGGGCGTGTTCGGTGGGGAAGCGGGTGGTGTTCAGCAGGTCCTCCGGGTCCGCACCGGCCGCGTCGCTGTAGATCGTCCGCGCCAGGATGACCATCAGGGGGGTGCTGAGGACTCCGGCGAGGTTCCTGGCCCCCTCGGTGTCCTGGGTGTGCAGGGCCTCCAGGACGCGGTCCCATACGCCGGTGTTCGGGTCCTGGGTGCCTCCCCGTGTGGTGACGGGCCGGGCGGTTCGGGGGAGGTAGTCCGTGAGGTCGCCCGGGGTGAGGTCGACGAGTTCGATGCCCGCGGCCGAGACCAGCGGGGCCTCCACGGTGTGGACCGCCTCGGCGAACTCCGCGCGGCGGCTGGTCAGGACGAGCCGCAGCGAGGTGGCGTTGAGTGCCCTGAGCGCATCGGCCCGCAGGCCTTCGGCGATCTCGTCGAACCCGTCCAGGACCGGCAGGATCAGGTCGGCTCCGACGAGCGCGGCGGCCAGCGTCGGCCCGTTGTGCACCCGCTGCACCAGGTGGGGGTGGTCGCGCAGCAGCCGGTCGGCCAGCCAGTCGCGCAGCTCGGTGGCCGTCGGGTCCCAGGATCCGAGGCTGAAGATCACCGGTACCGGGTCCGCGGGGGCCGAGGCGTCCAGGAGGTCCAGGGCGAGCCGGATGGTCAGGATCGACTTGCCCGACCCGGCCCGGCCGAGGACGACGAGCCGGCCCGACGTGATCCGGCGGTAGACCTTGGCCGCGTCGCGTAGATCACCGTCCAGGTTCACCCGGCTCGGCGCGACGCCCGGGGGGAGCTGCTGGATGTTCTCCGGACGGTCCGTCAGCTTTGCGGGGGCCGACTGCCATCGCACCGGCAGCGCGTACGGATCGTGGACCCGGCGCTGTTCCTCTTCGAGCCGCCATCGGCGCCGGACTTCCCGCGCCAGCTCCTCGGCCGCCTCCGCCAGTACGCCCGGCATTCGCCGCCGGTCGGGAAATGAATCCGGGATGGGTGCGGCGGATATCTCGGCGGGTGGTTCGCCGGATGTCACGTTGGATGATTCGGCGGGTGTTTCGGCGGGTGTTTCGGCGGGTCGTTCCGCGGCCGGTGTGGATTGCGATTCGGGGCCCGGCTCCGTCTTCGCCAGGGTCGCCGCCAGTGCCCGGCGGTCCTCCGGCCCGGCCCCCAGCGCGTCCGCGACCAGGTACACCGTCGTCAACCGGTGATCGGTGGACGAGTTGTTCTCCAGCCGGCGGATGGTGCGGACGCTCACCTTCGCCCGCTCCGCCAACTCCTCCTGTGTCAGCCCCGACTCCGTGCGCAGTCGGCGTAACAGCGTCCCGAGCTGATCCGCCACTTCGGCGCCCTCTCTGCCTGCGGATACGGACGGCGGCGAGCCTACCTCGCGCACCGGTCACATGTGGCCGGTTCCGTGTCCTGTCCGGCCGGCGGCACGGGCAGCAGCATCGGTGGTGCACGGACGCGGGTCCGGCGAAGGTGCGTGAGGAGTCGACATGGCATACCGCCACTGGTGCGGAGAGTGCGGTTACAAGACGGCGTGGCTGAGCGAGTCGCAGAGCGAGGAACAGCAAATCCAGCACTACGCCACGCACCACCCCGGAATTCCCCCGGGCGGGAGTGTGGAGGTGAACGGGAAAGACCCGAGCGGAGCCGTCGGATGTCTGCCGATGCTGGGAATCCTGGTCCTCTTTCTGATCCTCGCCGCCTCATGCCGGCGCTAGGCCGGGTTTCGGATATCCGGGATCGACGAGGGGGCGTACATGTCCGGCATTGGAATTGACCGTCTGGCCGCCGACGATCCCACTCACCTGGGCGGCTACCGCCTGCTGTGGCGGCTCGCATCGGGCGGCATGGGACGGATCTATCTCGCGCGCTCCACGGCGGGCGGTCCGCTCGTCGCGGTCAAGACGCTGCTCGCCGAGGGCGTCGTCAGCCCGACGGACCGGCAGCGGTTCGCCCGGGAGGTGCAGCTGGCGCAGCGGATCGACAGCACGTACACGGCCCGGGTGCTCGACGCCGACCCGCGGGCGGCGCGGCCCTGGATGGCCATCGAGTACGTTCCGGCGCCCGCGCTGTCCGACCTCGTCCGGGACTCCGGACCGCTGGCGGACTGGGCGGTGCCCTCCATCGCGGCAGGCACCGTACAGGCGTTGCTGGCCCTGCACGGCAAGGGGGTCATCCACCGGGACGTCAAGCCGCAGAACGTCCTGCTGCCCCTGACCGGTCCCCTCCTCATAGATTTCGGCATCTCGCACGCCGCCGACCAGACCCGCACGACCCTGACGCTCGGCACGATCGCCTTCACCTCGCCGGAACAGGCGCGCGGTGAGCACTCGACCGAGGCGTCGGACGTGTACTCGCTGGGGGTGACCCTCTTCTACCTCGCCGTCGGCCGCCTGCCCTACCGGCAGGTGGACGGCCCCGTTCCGCTCCTGGCCCTGGTCCAGGGCGGCCTGGTCGACCTGGCGGGACTGCCCGGTCCGCTGGACCCGTTGATCAGCCCGTGCCTGGCGCTCGACCCGGGCGACCGGCCCAAGCCGGCCCACCTCCTGGCGCAGAGCCTGGAGATGCAGGAACGGCGTGCCCGGCGGCGGGACCAGCGCTGGCTGCCGGTGGAGTGGAAGGCGATGATCGAGGCCTACGAGGCGCACGGGCGGGCGCTGGGCACGGACCGGACGGCGACGGCGGCGGGCGGGCCGGACCGGCCGCTGCCCCCGCCGGTGCCCACGCTCCTCCACTCCCGCGAGCGGGCCGCACGCCGGGAAAGGGAGCAGCAGGCCGAGGAGGCCCGCAGGCGCCGGGAGGAGGAACTCCGCAAGCTGGCGCGGAGCGCCGCACGGCTGGGGGAACAGCGCGGGCGCAGCGGATCGTCCACCTCTTCGTCGGGCGGGTACGCCTTCGCCGTCGTGGCCGCTCTGATCGCTGTGGCGCTCCTCATCGGGAAGCCCTGGGACTCCGACGACACGTCCGGCACGGGTTCTTCCGGCTCTTCCGGCGCGTCGTCCGTGAGCGCCGGGGCCGGCGGTTCCGTCCCCTCTACGGGAACCAGCGCGGGCGGCGGCACGAGCGGCGGGGGCGCGGGCGGCGGCGGAGGTCTTGCCGCGAGCAGCACCCCGCAGCCGACCGCCGAGAGGACGCACGAGAGCACTCCGCCGAGCCCGCCCGAGGAAACACCCGAGAGCGCCTCGCCCACGCCCACGCCCACCCCGGATCCGACCGAAGCGGTCTTCAGGGCCGTATCGGCGGGCGACTGCCTCCCCGTGTACGACACCGGCGAAGGCGGCGACTACATCAAGTGGAGCGCGCGGGTGCCGCCCGACGCCGTGCCCTGCGCCAGCGAGCGCGCGCACGTCTGGGTGAGCCGCGTCACCGACGGCAGCTGTCCCACCGGCGCGGACAAAACGCAGTGGACGTACCAGTCCACGAGCAGCGGCCGGACCACGAGGCTCTGCCTCAACGGCGTCTACCACCCGAACTACTGCATGCTCGCCAAGCAGTCGGGCGACAGCATCAATCTCGGCTCGATGACCATGGTCGACTGCCGTGCGGCCCAAGTCCCCTCCGGGTACAACCAGATCATGCACATCACGGGCGTCTACCAGGCCCCCGCGGGCGCCAACACCAGCAACTGCCGCCGCGCACAAGGCGATCAGACCCGCTACTGGTCCTGGTTGATGAACGACGGGGCGACCCTGCTCTGCGCCATGATCTTTCAGGGCGCCTGATCCGATGGAAGAGCCGAGGGCACACGGGAGGCCCGGCATGGACCCGGAATTGACGGCGCTGGCCGCGTCGGCGGCCACGGCAGTGGTGAACGAACTGGCGACCACCGGCTGGCAGCGCGTACAGACCGCACTCGGCGAGCTGTGGCGGCGGGTGCATCCCGAACGCGTGGAGACCGTCGAGGCCGAGCTGGCGGAGGCCCGCGCGGAGGTGCTCGACGCCAGGCGGGACGGGGACGCGGAGAGCGAGCGGGGGCTGATCGGGCACTGGCAGTTCCGGCTGCGCCGGCTCCTGGCGGAGGACCCGGCGCTGGCCGCGGAACTGCGTCGGCTGCTGGCCGAATTGGAGCCCGCGCCGGACGGGACGGGAACGGTGATCACGATGAACGCGACCGGGTCGGACGGCAGCCGGATCGTCCAGGCCGGACGGGACGTCCACATCACCGAGACCGGCCGATGAGCTCCGGCGGGAACGGGGCCCCGGACCCGGACGCGACGGGCGCCCGGGGGAACCGGGGTGAGCACGGCCCGGGCGAGCCCACCCCGGGCGAGGCCACCCGGGGCGAGGTCACCCGGGGCGAGGCCACCCGGGGCGAGGCCGTACACCTTGAGGCGCATGCCGCCGAAGGGGCCTCCGTCACCATGGCGGGCCGGGACGTGAACGTCACCCACACCTCCGCCGACGGCCTCGGCACCCGGCGGCGCACCGTGGCCCGTACACCCGTACCGGAATGCCCGTACCCGGGACTGGCGGCGTTCGAGGGGCGGCACGCGCGGTGGTTCTTCGGGCGGGACCGGCTCGTGGCGGAGCTGACGGCCCGCCTCGACCAGCGCCTCGGCACCGGCGGGATGCAGATGGTCGTGGCTCCGTCCGGGGCCGGGAAGACCTCCCTGCTCCGGGCCGGGCTGCTGCCGCGCCTCGCTCAGGGGACCCTGCCGGGGTCGGAGCGCTGGCCGAAGCTGGTCCTCACGCCGACGGCCGAGCCCGTGCGGGCCCTGGCCAGCCGGATCGCGGCGTTGACGGTCGCGGATGCCGACGCGGTGGAGGCGGAACTCACCGCCGATCCGCGGCGGTTGATGGCCACTCTGCTTCCGGCCCCGCGCGCGGGATCCCGGGTGGTGCTGGTGGTGGACCAGTTCGAGGAACTGTTCACCCTGTGCACGGAGGAACGGCAACGCCGTACCTTCATCGACCTGCTCGCCCGTATGGCGGGGGCCCGGGCCGATGCCCCGCCGGACGACGCCGCGGCGCCCGCCGTCCTCGTCGTGCTGGGGCTGCGCGCGGACTTCTACACCGCCTGCGTCGACCGGCCGCGGCTGCGGGCGGCGCTGGAGGACATGCCCCTGGTCGTCGGGCCGATGTCGGAGCCCGAGCTGCGCGCCGCGATCCGCTACCCCGCCCAGGCCCTGCACCTCGAGGTCGAACCCGGTCTGGAGGAGGTGCTGCTGCGCGATCTGGGCGCCGTACGGGGCGCCGCCTCCGACGCGGCCGACGGTTACGAGGCCGGCCGGCTGCCCCTCCTCGCGCACGCGTTGCGGGCCTGCTGGCAGCAGCGCAACGGCCACGTCCTGACGGTGCAGGGCTACCAGGACACCGGAGGCATCCGGAACGCCATCGCCACCACCGCGAACGACGTCTACCGGGCGCTGGACGACACCGGCCGGCGCCTGTCCCGGTCGCTGTTCCTGCGGCTGGTCCGGATCGGCGACGGGACCGAGGACACCCGGCGGCGCATGCCCCGCGCCGAGCTCATCGCCACGAGCGCCGACGGGCCCGGGACGGCGCTGGCCCTGGAGGCGTTCACCAGGGCGCGCCTGCTCACCGTGGAGCAGGACACCGTCGAGATCACCCACGAGGCGCTGCTGCGCGGCTGGCCCCGGCTGAAGGGCTGGATCGACGAGGACCGCGCCGACCGGCTGATCCACCAGAACCTGGAGGACGCGGCCCGGGCGTGGCACCGCGGCGACCGCGAGGCGTCGCTGCTGTACCGGGGCAGCCGCCTGGAGAACGCCACGGCCTGGGCCACCGCCGCCCGGGTGGGCGAACTGAGCCCCGTGGCCCGGGATTTCCTGCGCACCGCCACGCGCGCCCGGCGTCGCGGGACCCGCCTGCGGGCCGCGGTCACCGCCGTCCTCACCGTGCTCGCGCTGCTCGCCACGGTCGGCGCCGTCGCCGCCTTCCAGCAGCAGCGCGAGGCGCGGGGCCAGCAGCACGAGGCCGAGCGCCAGCGTGACCTGGTCCTCTACAACCAGGTACTCGCCGAGGCGGACCGGCTGCGCGCCACGGACGTGTCCCTGGCCGCCCAGCTCACGCTGGTCGCGCACCGGATGAACCCGGCCCCCGGCACCTACTCCCGTCTGGTCACCGCCGCGAACGCCCCGCTGGCGACGTCCGTACCCGGTCACCGGGACACGGTCTGCGCGACGGCGTTCCGTCCGGACGGCCGCGTCCTGGCCACCGGCAGCCACGACTACACGGTGCGGCTGTGGGACGTCGCGGACCCGGCCCGGCCCAAGCCCCTGGGGGAAGCGCTGACCGGGTTCGGCAACGTCGTGTGCGCCCTGGACTTCTCACCGGACGGGCGCACCCTGGTGACCGGCAGCTACGACCGCACGGTGCGGCTGTGGGACGTGTCGGACCCGGCCCGGCCCAGGTCCCTGGGTCAGCCGCTGCCCGGCTTCGAGAAGACCGCCGGGGCCGTGCGGGCCGTGAAGTTCAGCCCTGACGGCCGCACGCTGGCGACGGGGAGCTACCCCAGCAGCGGAGTTGCGCCGATCACCGACCCCGGGCTGCGGCTGTGGGACGTGGCCGATCCCGCCAAGCCCGCGCTCCTCGGACAAGCCGTGGAGGGCGCCGAGTACGTCCGCCAGCTGACGTTCGCTCCGGACGGCCGCGCCCTGTTCACCGGCAGCAGCGCGAACGCGGCCCTGCTGTGGGACGTCTCGGATCCTCGGCGGCCCAAGGCCGTTCGCCTGCCCCTGACCGGTGATCCCGGGACGGTGAAGCAGCTGGTGCTCAGCCCGGACGGCCACACCCTGGTCGGGGGCAGCTCGGAGGGGACACTGCGGGTGTGGGACGTCGCGGACCTGAAGGACCTGAAGGAGCTCAAGCCCCTGGGCAGCCCGGTGACCGGCCTGACGGGAGGTGTCACGTTCCTCGCCTTCAGCCGCGACGGACGCACGCTGGCCTCCGCGTCCGGTGACCTGGGGATCCGGCTGTGGAACATGTCGGACCGCACCGCTCCGGCGTCCCTCGGCCCACCACTGACCGGCCAGAAGTACACCACCGAGGCGCTGGTGTTCAGCCCGGACGGCCACACGCTGGTCAGTACGGACGGGGGAACGGCCGTGAGGTTCTGGGACCTCCCGGACCGCATCCTGACGGGCCGGACCCTTGGCTACTCCTTTCCCGACATCGTCGACTCCCTCGCGTTCAGCCCGGACGGGCACACCCTGGTCAGCGGGCACTTCGACAAGACGGTGCAGTGGTGGAACGTTTCCTCTCCCACCCGCCCCGTCGCCCTGCGTCCGCCGCTCACCGGGCACACGTACACCGTGTGCGCGTTCGCGTTCAGGCCGGACGGCCGCGTCCTCGCCACCGGCAGCCGCGACAACACGGTCCTGCTCTGGGACGTCTCGGACCCCCGGCAGCCGAAGGCACTGCGGCAGCTGACCGGCCTGGGCGGCGGGGGCTGCGCGCTGGACTTCACACCGGACGGCAAGACGCTGGCCACCGGCAGCGAGAAGGACCTGACCTCCAGCAGCGAAAAGGGCTCGGTGCTCTTGTGGGACGTCGCGGACCCCTCCCAGCCCAGGACCCTGGGCAGCCCCCTCACCGAGACCGCCGCCGGAATCGGCGCCCTCGACTTCGGCCCGGACGGCCGGACCCTGGCGACCGCCGACGGCGACGGGAGCGTACGGCTGTGGGACGTACGGGACCGGACCCGGGCCGTGCCGCTGGGAGAGCCGCTGAAGGAGCACGGCGGGCCCGTCAACGCGGTGGCCTTCAGCCCGGACGGCCGGACCCTGGCCAGTGCCGGTGCGGACGGCGCGGTGTGGTTGCGGAACGTCTCCGACCCCAAGACCCCCACGGAACCGAGGAAACTCACCGGGCACACGGGCTCCATCGGCGCCATGGCCTTCAGCCCGGACGGACGGACGCTGGCCACCGGTGGCGGGGAGAAGACGGTCCGCCTGTGGGACGTCGCGGACCCGAAGCGGCCGACGGCCAGGGGAGAGCCGCTGGAGGGCCACACCGGACCCGTCTACGCGCTCGCGTTCAACCCCGACGGCCGCACACTGGCCAGCGCCGGCACGGACCAGGTGATCAGGCTGTGGAACCTGGCCCCGGACCGGGACGTCGAGCGGATCTGCGCCGTCACCCGGAACGCCCTGACGGCGGACGAATGGCGACGCCACGTGAGCGACGTCATACCGTTCCGCTCTCCGTGCTGACCGGGGTGCGGGTGAGGGCGGGCAGGGCCGTCAGGGCGAGGGTGGCCGTGGCCAGGGAGACGAGGCCGCCCGTGGAGAGGGCCCAGCGGGGGCCCCAGTGTTCCGCGAGCCAGCCCGTCAGGAGCGCGCCCAGCGGGGTCGTGCCCTGGAAGATCACCGTGTAGAGGGCCATCACGCGGCCCCGGTAGGCCGGGTCGGAGCCGAGCTGGACGCGGTGGTTCGAGGCCTGGGCGAAGTACATCATCGTGAAGCCGGTCAGGATCAGCAGCAGGCAGGCCACCGGCAGGGTGGGGGCCAGGCCCGCGACGGCCTCCGTGGCGCCGAAGGCCAGCGCCGAGCCGGTCACCACCAGGGCCGTCGGCCGGCCCCGGCGGGCGGTGGTGACGAAGGCGGCGATGAGGGAGCCCGCCGCGAGGGAGCTGCTCAGCAGGCCGAAGGCGGTGGAGTCGGTGTGGAACTCCGTCTTGGCCAGCAGGGGCAGCGTCAGCTGGAAGTTGAACCCGGCCAGCCCCAGTACGCCGACCAGCGCCAGCGGCAGCATCAGGTCGGGGCGCCCGCCGATGTAGCGCAGCCCGTCCACGACCCGGGGCTTGGCCGGCCGGGCGGCGGGGACGTGCAGTTCGGCCGGACGCATCAGGGCGACGCTGGTCACCGTACCCAGGTAGCTCACGGCGTTGATCAGGACGACGGCCGCGACGTCGAGGCGGGCGATGAGGAAGCCAGCGATCGCCGGACCCACCACCCGCGCGACGTTGAAGTACGCCGCGCTCATCGCGGAGGCGTTCGGCAGGAGTTCGCTGCCGACCATCTCGCCGACGAACGAGATCCGGGTCGGCGCCTCCACCGAGTTGACGGTGCCCAGGGCCAGGGCGAACAGCCAGATGTGCCAGAGCTGGACCTCGCCCAGGAGCACCCACAGGCCCAGCGCCAGCGCGAGCACCCCGGAAGCCCCGTTGGCGAGCATCAACAGGCGCCGCTTGCTGTAGCGGTCGGCCAGCCGACCCCCGTACAGGGTCAGCAGCAGGACGGGCGTGAACTGCATCGCCGTCACCACGCCCAGGGCGGTGCCCGAGTTCCCGGACAGCTCCAGCACCAGCCAGTCCTGCGCGATGACCATCATCCAGGTGCACGTCACCGAGAGCAGCTGCCCGAGGACGAACAGCCGGAAGTTGCGCACCGACAGGGACTGGAAGGTGCGCCTCAAGGTCTTCACGGTTCGTCCGGTTCCCTCTCCACAGCGCCGCCCGACTCGGCGGCCCACCCGGGAACACGGTGGGCCCGCTCACTCGATTCTCCGTGGTGACGGTCTGCGGGCCACTTCCGGTGGTCTGTACGAGGGGGACGGGGCCGGGTCTGTGGGTTTTGGGGGGTGGGTGGGGGGCGGGGGCGTGCGTAGGGTGGTCGGTGAGGCCGCATTGTGCCGTTGACCTGGCATTTTGCGGGAAGGCAGGGCGTACGGGATGGGGCGAGGCGGATGCGTGGGCTGGCGGAGACCGCACGGCAGTGGGTGGCCGAGGGGCGGGTCGCGTTCCTGGCGCGGCCGGTGACCGAGCAGGGGTTCGGGCCGCGGGATCCGGCCGGGGCCGTGCTCGTGGACGCGCGGGGCGAGTGCGTGGGGGCCCTGTACCGGGGGGTGTTCGACGCCGAGCTCGTCGCGGAGGCCGCGGCGCTGGGCGGGGGCGGGGAGGCCGCCCGGGTGTGCGAGCTGTCGGTCGGAGCGGGTGAGGCCGCCCTGGCCCGGCTGACCTGCGGCGGGCAGGCCGAGGTGCTGCTGCAGCCGCTCGCGGCGGTACCGGCGCAGTGGTGGGAGCTGCTCGGGACGGGGGCCGGGGTGGCGCTCGTGACGCGGCTGAACGAGGCCGCCGACCGGGCCGAGAGCCGGGTCGTGCGGGCCGGCGGGACCCCGCGCGACGACGCCGAGCGGCGGGCCGGGGAACTCCTCGGGACGCGGCGGCCCGGGCGGGACGCCCTGTACGGGGGGTCGGGGCTGGTGCTCGTGGAGGCGTACCCGTCGGCACCGCACGTGGTGATCGGCGGGGCCGGGGAACTGGCCGGGGTCATCGGGGCGCAGGCGGCGCTGCTGGGGTGGGAGACCGTCACGGTGACGGGCGCGGCCGAGGCGGAGAAGGCGCTGACCGCCCACCGGGACGCGGCCTGCCTGGTACTGCTGAGCCACGAGCCGGAGTTCGACGTGCCGACGCTGCGGACGGCGCTCGCGCTGGGGATCCCGTACGTCGGCGCGCTGGGTTCCCGGCGGACCACCGCGCGGCGGCGCGAGGGGCTGGTCGCGGCCGGGGTGCGGGAGGCGGAGCTGGCGCGGGTGCACGGGCCGATCGGCCTGGACCTCGGCGCCCGGACCCCGGCGGAGACGGCCCTCGCGATCTGCGCCGAGATCCTCGGGGTGCTCGGCGGGCGGGAGGCGCAGGGGCTGCGGGACTCGGACGGGCCGTTGAGGTGACGGGTCCGTCGATCGGGTAGCCGAAGGGGTAGGGGGCCGGATCCCTCCGGGGTCCGCCCCCTGGTTCGAAGATTCTTTCGGCCGACTGCGCGAAATCTGACCAAATGCGGGAAAATAGGGTGTATGAACACGACCCTGATCTCCCTCGCGGCGGACTCGACCCTGGCCCACATCGCCTGGTTCCTGGTCGTCGGGCTCGGCGTCGTCGGAGTCCTGCTCGGTGGCTTCGCGCTGGGCCGCCGGGTACGCGACCACGAGCCCCCGCCCCCCACGCCCGAGAGCCAGCCCCACCTGCCCGACGGCGGTGCGGTGTACGAGGTGCGCGAGGAGCGGGAATCCGTCGAGATCCCCGAGGGGGGCCTGCGCCCGCACGAGATGCAGGGCTACGGGAACTTCGGCTCCCGCACCAACAGCCACCCGGTGGAAGCCCGCGCCGAACGCGAATCCGGCTACCGGCTCCAAGAGGGATCCGGACCGCACGCGCAGCCCGGAGCTCCCCCGAACGCGGGGCGCGGCGCCCACGCCTGAGGGCCCGTACCGGGGACGACCCCGACCCGCGGCCCCCGACCTCCGGCCTCCCGACCTCTGACCCGCGCCCCCGCGGGTCAGAGGTCCGTCCGCAGCCGGAGCACCTCCGGCGGAGGGTGCCGGGCCGAGCTGCGCCGGACCTCGGCGGCCAGGGGCGGGTCCAGCCGGTGGAACGGCACTTCGCCGAAGCCGATCGCGGTGACCGTGGCCCCGGCCGGGGCCGCCGCCGTACGGGCCGCGACGGCCGCCAGCAGCTCCGTACGCAGCCCCGGCGACAGCGGGCTCGACACCAGCGGCTCCTCGTCGTCCTCCCCCGGCAGCACCAGGACGAGGGCCTTCGGGCGCTTCGGAGTGCCGGTGAAGCCGACCACGGCCGCGTCCGCAACGTCGGTGTGCCGGAGCTTGCGCCAGGCGCGCCGGCCGGCCGGGTAGGCCTCGTCGAGCCGTTTGACGACCAGGCCCTCGATGCCGCTGGCCGGCAGGGTCTCGTACCAGGTCTGCGCCAGCTCCGCGTCGGTGGTCATCGGCACCGGCTGCAGCGGCGGGCCCAGCGGCAGCAGCAGGTCGACCAGGAGCGCCCGGCGGCGCTCGTACGGCCGGGACCGCACGTCGAGCCCGGCCAGCTCCAGCACGTCGAAGGCCGCGTACGAGGCGGGCAGGGACCGCGCCAGCACCGCGGCCCGGGCCTGCGTCGCGGCCGCCGCGCGCCGCTGGACCAGCGCGAAGTCGGTCCGTCCCGCGTGCCAGACGACCACCTCCCCGTCCAGGACGGTCCCGGCGGGCAGCTGCCGGGCGGCTGCCGCCAGATCGGGGAAGGCGCCGGTCACGATCCGGCCGGAGCGGGCCTGGAGCACCACGTCGGCCGCCGTGCGCCGCACGAGGAGGCGGTGGCCGTCGAACTTCGGCTCGTACGCCAGTCCGGCCCCGCGCGGCAGGGTCCGTACGGCCGCGGCCAGTGCCACCCGGATCACGGCAGCCTCCCGGCCCGGTCCGGGTCGGTCAGGGGGGCCAGCAGGTCGCCGTCGCGGGCCAGTCGGGGCGGGATGTCGTCGGCGAGGAACACCAGGTCGGAGGCGTCCTCGCAGGCCTCGGCCTCCGCCCAGGAGATGGGCGCGGAGACGGTCGGCAGGGCTCGCGCGCGCAGTGTGTAGGGGGCGGCGGTGGTCTTGGCGGCGGCGTTCTGGCTGTGGTCCACGAACACCTTGCCGGGGCGCAGCGCCCTGGCCATCCTGTGCACGACGAGGCCGGGGAGGGCGGCCTCGGCCTCCTGCGCGAGGGCCTTCGCGTACGCGGACACCCGCGCGGACGGGGTGGGCTCCAGGGCGACGGACAGGTGCAGGCCCTTGGAGCCCGAGGTCTTGGCGTACGCCTCCAGGCCGTCGGCGGCGAGGCGTTCGCGCAGCCAGAGGGCGGCGGTACAGCACTCGACGACGGTGGCGGGCGGGCCGGGGTCGAGGTCGAGGACGATCCGGTCGGCGACGGCCGGGCTGCCGGCCGTCCACTGGGGGGTGTGGAACTCCACGACGAGGTTGGCGGCCCACATGAGGGTGGGCAAGTCGGAGACGATCACCTGTTCGGCCCGTTCGTCCTCGGAGCGGGGCACGGGCGTGGTCTTCACCCAGTCGGGGGTACCGGGCGGCGGGTTCTTGGTGAAGAAGAGCTGTCCGTCGGGGCCGTCGGGATAGCGGAGGAAGGAGACCGGGCGGTCGTGGACGTGCGCGAGGAGGGAGCCCGCGACGGTGGCGTAGTAGTGCAGCACCTCGCCCTTGGTGAAACCGGTCCGCGGGTACAGGACCTTGTCCAGGTTGCTGAGCGCGATGCGACGCCCCTCCACCATGGTGATCGGCGTCATACGATGAGATTGCCACGAATCAGGAGGAACCGTGCGATCCATTTGGAACGGGGCGATCTCCTTCGGCTTGGTCAGCATTCCGATCAAGCTCGTGAACGCCACCGAGAGCCACTCGATCTCCTTCCGTCAGATCCATGTGTCCGACGGCGGCCGCGTCCGCTACCGCAAGGTCTGCGAGCTCGACGGCGAGGAGGTGCCGACCGCCGAGATCGGCAAGGGCTACGAGGAGGCGGACGGGTCGATCGTGCCGATCACGGACGAGGACCTGGCGCGGCTGCCGATCCCGACCGCGAAGACGATCGAGATCGTGTCGTTCGTGCCCGCCGACGAGATCGATCCGCTGCAGATGGACGCCGCGTACTACCTCGCGGCGAACGGCGCCACGGCGGCGAAGCCGTACACGCTGCTGCGGGAGGCGCTGAAGCGGAGCCGGAAGGTGGCCATCGCCAAGTACGCCCTGCGGGGGCGGGAGCGGCTCGGCATGCTGCGGGTCGTCGACGACGTGATCGCCATGCACGGCCTGCTGTGGCCCGACGAGATCCGGGCGCCGGAGGGCGTGGCCCCGGAGGCGGAGGTGACCGTACGGGAGGCCGAACTCGACCTGGCCGACGCACTGATGGCCACCTTGGGCGAGGTGGAGATCTCCTCGCTGCACGACGACTACCGGGAGGCCGTGGAGGCCATGCTGGCGGCGAAGGCGGGCGAGGGGTTCGAACCGTCGGAGGCGGTGGCGGAACCGGCCGGCGGGCAGGTGATCGACCTGATGGCGGCGCTGGAGAACAGCGTACGAGCGGCCAAGGCCTCCCGGGCCGGGGACGGCGCGGACACCGGAGCCGGTGCGGAGGTCACCCCGATCCGCCGCAAGACGGCGGCCGCCCCGAAGACGGTGGGCGGCAAGAAGTCGACGGCGTCGGCGGGCACCGCCAAGAAGACCACCGCGGCGACGAAGAAGACGGCCGCCGCGGGCAAGCCGGCCACCACCAAGTCCACGTCGCGCACCACGAAGTCCACCCCGGCCGCCGCGAAGTCCACCTCGGCGGCCACGAAGTCGAGTTCGGCCGCCACGAAGAAGGCCGCCGCCGGCACGACGAAGAAGGCAGCGCCCCGCAAGCGGAGTTCGGCCTGATCCGCAGGGCCGCCCGTCCAGTCCCTCAAGCTGTTCGTCCGAGGGGCCGGCTTCTGAGCCCTACGGCGCCGTCCAGGTCGGGTGGGTGCGGGCCAGGGTGAACAGGGCTTCGATGTCCGGGGGTTTGAGGGTGGCCGGGGGCGCTGTGAGGGTGGTGGACGAGGTCGGGGGCTGGAGGACGAGGATGTCGCGGACCGTCGGGGCCACCTCGACGCGGGAGGCGTCGGTCAGGGCCAGGACCGGGGTGACCGGCGCGGTCAGCACCCGGGCCGCGCAGGCCGCCGCGCGGCGGATCCAGCGGGGGTCCGGGCGGGGTTCGGCGCGGCCCACCGTGAGCAGCAGGTCGCCGACGCGGGCGCGCTGGCGGCGGCCCGGGACCGTACGGATGGCGAGGACGCCCGGCGGGCCGATGAGCAGGTGGTCCAGCAGCCCGAGGCCGGGCAGCGGGATGTCGTGCAGGGCCCGCCAGTCCGCCCCCTCCTCTTCCAGGGCGTCCAGCTCGGCGCCCATCCGTTCGCGCGCCTGGAGTTCCTGCCGCATCCGGTGGCGGGCCCGGCTGCCCGGCGATCCGTACGCGAGCTCGCCGAGCAGCCCTTCGCCGGGACGGTTCGGGGCCAGGTCCTGGTCGGGCGGAAGGGCGAGGCGGCGCAGGTCGGCGGGGGTGGGGACGGGGGGCGGTCCGATGGTCCAGTCGCCGGTCAGGTACGGGCGCAGGGCCGCCAGTACCGCCTCGCGCTGGTCGTCGGCGAGGACGCTGATCCGGTTGGTCCGCCGGTCGTACCAGGCCACCGCCCGGCCGTCGGGCCGGTTGACGTAGAGCCGGCCGCGGCCCGGCCGGCCGCTCGGCGCCACCTTGAGTCCGCGCATCGGCCTCACCCCCACCGTCCATGGGAGCAGCCGGGGCCGTCCACGGCAATCCCTCCGTTGTGTAACAGCTCCGTCGGCTCGTTGCGGCCTCGCTGTTACAAGAACACCGCTGTACCGCAACGGCCGGGGCCTACCTTTATGCCGCCCGGACACGCCGGGCCCTGACCAGCGCCGAAGGATTCCCGTGAGTACCGTCAGCCGCCGCTCGACCGTTCGCGCCGCCGCCGTGACCGCCGCCTGTGCCGCAGGTCTGCTGGCGCTGCCCGCGGGCGCGGCGTTCGCCGACGGGGTGCCGGCCGCCTCCGGGACGCAGCGGACGCTGGTCAAGAGCCTGTCCCTGGCGGACGGCCGCTCGACCGCGAAGGTGTACCGGGTCGCGAAGGACGCGTACCAGGCCGAGATCCTGCGCGCGGGTGCCACGGTGGCGACGCTGAGCAGCCGGGACGGTTTCACCGGCTTCGGCGGCACCGGTGAGCTGCACGCCGCACTGCGGCCCGACGGGCGGCTCTCCTCCTGGGTCGGCGAGACCCTCCCGGAGGGCGGCTCCCACACGGTGGCCGGCGACGGGCACAAGACCGGGACCCGGCACGGTGGCGTCGGCGGCCGGGTGCTGCCCGCCTCCGCGCAGGACGGCGCGGCCGCGACCGGCACCGTGCAGGCGCTGCGGCTGAACACGATCGCCGACGGCCCGGGCGACGGCGTGCTCCTGCTCGCGGCGGGCGGCGGCATCGCGGCCGTCGGCGCGGCCGGGCTGGGCTTCGCGATGCTGCGGCGCGGGCGCACCGACGGCTGATCCCCCGCCCGGCCGCTCCCCTGCCTCCCCGTCCGCCCGTCGGACGCGTCGACAAAAGGGGCGTATGTCTGCATAAGGTTGATGGAACATCGACCGGAGCCGACCGCGTGCCGCGCAGAGGAGGGCCCTTCACCGTGCGAATTCCGCCGCCGCGCGCGGGTGCCGTCCTGCTCCTGGCCCTGCTGTCCGCGCTGTCGCTGACGGCCTGCGGCAACACCGGCGGGCTCGCCTCCGCCGGGCCGACGCCGACCGCGAGCGGACCCGTACACCTGTGGCCGGAGCGCAAGGGTGCCGACGTACCGCCCGCCGATCCGGGGGGCGCGCCGCCGGAGTACGTACAGGGCCTGCCGAGGGTGGCCGACCAGAACGTGCACACCGTCGACCCGGTGGCCCTCGTCCAGGCGGAGCTGCGGGCGCATCCCGGCAGCGTGACGGGGGCGGACGGGATGCCCGCGGAGACCGCGGCCGCGATCAGGGCGTGCCGGACGGCGCAGGAGGAGCCGGGGGCGTGCCCGGTGCTCGAGCCGTACTACCGGGACCTCACCGGGAACGGCAGGGACGAGGTCGTGGTGGGCGTCGAGTTCCCCGACAAGATGATGTCCGTACGCGTGTACACGGCGGACCCCGACGGACGCCTCAACCGGATCATGGCGACCACGCAGACCGTCATCGCCGTCGAACTGGCCGGGCGGGACGTGATCCTGCGGGTGCCGAGCGGCAACCCGGGGTACGAGCTGATCACCGCCTGGTCCTGGGACGAGAAGCAGAGGACGATGCTGCCGACGCGCGAGCAGATCGTACGGATGCCCGCGCCGGCGCGCTCCACGGCCGCCGGTGCCCCCGGTATCGGAGCCGCCCCGTGAGACGGGTGCTGCCCGCCTGGACGGCGACCCTGACCTGGAAGTCGGCGTGCTTCATCGTGGTGATGTGCTGCTCGCTGGCGGCGGTGCTGGGCGCGCTCGTCCACGTGCAGGTGACCCGGCAGACCGTCGCGACCGCCCGCGACAAGGCGCTGGCCAAGCTGCACGACGCCTCGCGCGCGTACGAGGCCGGCGAGGCCCTGCCGCCCGATTCGGGCCTCGACCCGGCGGGGCTGCCGCCGGAGCTGCGGGCACTGGCGGTGAGCGGGCACCGCGCGACGCTCGTCGCGGACCACCGGGGGGAGCCCCTGATGTGGGCGGCCGCTCCGGCGGACGGGCGGGCGCTGGCCACCGCCATCGACTACGGGCAGAGCGCGCGGACGATCCGGGGGCTGGACAACGCGATCATCGGCTCCTCGGTGCTGGCGATCTGCGGAACCCTGCTGGTGGGCGCCTTCGCCGTGACGCGGGTGACGCGACGGCTGCACCAGACGGCGACGGTCGCCCGCCGGATCACGGGCGGCGACCTGGACGCGCGGGTGGCCGACCCGCGGACGAAGGACCCCTCGCGGCACCAGGACGAGGTCTCCACCGTCGCGGGGGCGCTGGACACGATGGCGGGAACCCTCCAGGCGAAGCTGCTGAGCGAGCAGCGGTTCACGGCGGACGTCGCCCACGAGCTGCGCACGCCGCTGACCGGTTTGCAGGCGGCGTCCGAGCTGCTGCCGGAGGGGCGGCCCACACAGCTGGTACGGGAACGGGTCCGCACGATGCGGCAGCTGACGGAGGACCTGCTGGAGATCTCCCGGCTGGACTCCGGGAGCGAACGGGTGGACACCGATCTGCACCAGCTGGCACGGCTCGCGCGGCGCGTGGTGCGGGCGTCGGGGACGGACACCGAGGTGGTCGTCGTCCGGGACGCGCACGTGGAGACGGACCGGCGGCGGCTGGAGCGGGTGCTGGGGAACCTCGTCGCGAACGCGCACAAGCACGGGCGGGGGCCGGTGGTGGTGACGGTGGACGGGCCGGTGGTGACGGTACGGGACCACGGGGACGGGTACCCGGACTATCTCCTCGCGCACGGGCCGCAGCGGTTCCGCAGCGGGGGCAAGGGGCACGGGCTGGGGCTGACCATCGCGGTGGGGCAGGCGGAGGCGATCGGCGCTTCGCTGGAGTTCCGGGGTGCGGAGGGGGGCGGGGCACTGGCGGTGCTGACCCTGCCGGGGGCCTCCGGCGGTTGATCGGGGCGGCGGGGGCTGCGACCGGGGGCGGGGCTGCGGGTCGGAAGCGGTAGCTGCGGGGCCGGGGGCGGGGTGGGGTGCCGTCCGGGG
>NZ_JBHWBP010000071.1:0-29752 GCF_042735575.1 Streptomyces sp. NPDC059564
AGGACCCGTCCCTCCAGATCCCCACCACCCTCACCCACACCCCGACCCGCACCCTGGTGGTCCGCTCCCAGTTCGACAAGGGCGGCCCCCTGACCCCCTCCACGGGCACCCCCACCACCTTCACGATCGCCGCGGTCCGCGGCCTCTGACCCTCAACCGGGGCCACGGACCGCTACGGTGGCGACGTGACCGCACTGCCCGACTGGATGCGCCCGCCCCGCCCGGAAGGCTGGTGACGACGGCCGGCTTCGACCGTGACCGGACCTGGTTCGCACCGGACGAAGTCCGCCTCGTCATCGAGGTCGTCTCCCCCGAATCCGCCCACCGGGACCGCACGGTCAAGCTCCACAAGTACGCGGAGGCCGGCATCCCGCACTCCTGGTGCATCGAGGACGAGGACGGCGCACCGGTCGTCCACGCTGAAGGACGGCCCGGCCGGGCTCAGTGCGGGCGGCGGCGGAGCATCGTCAGGGTGTGGGCCGCCGCTACCGACAGGCCCAGGAGGAGGGCGGCCGTCCAGAGGGTGGCGGAGCCCTGGGACTGGAGTACCGCCATCCCCATCGGGGCGCCGACCACGAGTCCCAGGTTCCAGACGAAGCCGTACGCGCCCTGGTACGAGCCGGCCCGGCCCGGCGGTGCGTGGCGGACCAGGAACGCCGAGGCCTGCGGGACGAGCAGCATTTCGCCGGCCGTCCACACCACCAGGGCGGCCGCGTACGACCACGGCCCGGTGGCCAGCGCGTTGGCGCCGAAGCCGACCGCCACCAGGACCGCCGCGCACAGGAACTGGACGTCCACCGCGAGCCGCCGGGTCAGCCGGGAGACCAGCGGCTGGGTGGTGATGATCAGGAAGCCGTTGAGCGAGACCACCAGGCCGTAGACCTGCGAGGACAGGCCGTGCGCCTTCATGTCGAGCGGCAGCGCCGACTGCTTCTGCAGGTAGATCGCCGCCAGGCAGAACGAGAGCGCCAGGAACCACGCGGTCTGCGGGCTGCGGAACGGCGCGAGCAGCCCCCGCAGGGTCTCCCGTCCGCCGTCGCCCGCCGGGGCGGGCTCGGCCCGCGGCCGGGGCCCGGGCAGCCGGCGCGCCAGGCCGGCGTACGCGAGCGCGGTGGTGACGTTGAGCGCGACGAGCCAGTACCCCGAGGCGGACAGGAGGAAGCCGGAGACGGCCGGGGAGACCGCCGCCCCGATGTTCGAGGCCCAGTACAGCAGGCCGAAGGCCCGTACGTGCTCGCTCTCCGGCAGCGCCCGCGCGACCACCACCGTGCCCGCGGGCTTGTGCAGGGTCGAGGCGCAGCCAGCCAGGAAGGCCGCGACGCCCAGTACGGCCGGCTGGGTCACCGCCGCCAGGACGGCGCAGGCGCCGATGGCGGTGGCCTGGGAGACGAGGATCGCCCCCCGCGCGCCGGTACGGTCCGCCAGGACGCCCCCGGCCAGCGAGCCGGTCACCGACCCGGCCCCCCACACGCCGACGAGGATGCCCGTCACCCCGGGCCCGATGCCCGACTCGGCGGCGAGGAAGAGCGCGAGGAACGACGGGACGAGGATCCCCAGCCGGTTCAGCAGGACGCCCGTGAAGAGCAGCCAGAAGACCCCCGGGAGCGGAGCGCGTCGCTCCGCCCCCGGTCGGTCCGTCGCCCGGTCCGTCACGCGGACTCGAGCTCCACCCAGTCGGACAGCCGCTGCAGGGCGAACACGTCCTTGACGGAGGCGATCTTGTCCTCCAGGTGCGTGGTGTCTCCGTGGCTGAGGATCGAGGCGTAGGTGTCCCGCAGCGCCGACACCGTCGCCCGCAGGCCCTGGTTGGCGTAGATGATCGTGGACACGCCGTCCTTGACCGCGTCGTCCGCGTGCCAGTCGGGGTAGGTCGTGGGCACGACGACGACGGGCGCCCGGTCCTGCCACGCCTGGAGGAACTCCAGGACCTGGTCCTTCGTACGGGACTTGGAGTGGATGAGCACCGCGTCCGCGCCCGCGTCCACGTAGGCGTGGCAGCGCTCCAGCGCGACGTCCACGCCGAGGCCGTCGATCAGGGCCTCGGTGCGGGCGATGAAGAAGAAGTCCTCGCCGCGCTGCGCGCTCTTGGCGACCCGGATCTTGGAGCAGAACGCCTCGGTGTCCAGCAGGGTGTGCGCGGTGGCGACGAAGCTGTTCATCTTCGGGAAGAGCTTGTCCTCCATGCAGACCGCGGTGATGCCGGCCGCCTCGTACTCGTGGACCATGTGCGCGACGTTGAGGTTGTTGCCGTAGCCGGTGTCGACGTCCGCGACGACCGGGATGCCGAGCGCCTTCTGGGTGTGCGCGGCCGCCTCCAGGTACTCGGTCATCGTCAGCACGCTGGCGTCGGGCAGGCAGCGGGCCGCGGACACCTCCAGGCTGGAGGCCCAGACGGCGTCGAACCCGGCGGCCTGCGCCAGCCGGCCGCCCAGGGCGTCGTGCGCGCCGGCGACGCGGACGGCCTGCGCGAGGGCGCGCCGCTCGGCGAGGACGCTGCGGAAGGAGGGGTACTCAGCGGGCTTGAACATGTCGGTTCCTTCGAAGTCGTTCAGAGTCGTGCGGAGTCGTACGGAGTCGTTCAGTGGGTTCCGGCGGTCCGGACCGAGAGCAGGGACACCGCCCGGCGGGCTCGGGCGAGCGCCTCGCGCCCCGTCGGGGCGGTCGCGACGACGTGCCCGTGCCGGGCGCCGCTGTTGGCTCCGCTGTTGGCGCTGCTGTTGGCCGGGGACGCACCGGCGTCGCCCGGCGCGACGTACACGCTGACGTCGGCCACCCCTTCGAGGCGGCGCGCCGCGTCCTCCCCCCGTACCTCGGTGACCGTTCCCGCGGCGGCGGGCAGGAAGGCGATGGCGGCGGCGCCCTTGGCGGCCGGCCGGGGCGGGGTCCACCCCGGCAGGTGCAGGGCCACCAGCTCGGCGGGGATGCCGATCCCGGTGGCCAGTTCGACGAGCCGGGTGATCCGGTCGCCCGCCGGACGGCAGTTAATCTCGATCAGCCGGGGCCCGTCGGCCGCGAGCCGCAGCTCGACGTGGACGGCACCGAAGTCGAACCCGACGGCGCGCACCGCGTCGGCCGCGACCCGGGCGCACCGCTCGTCGAGCCCGTCGCCCAGGGCCGCCGGGACGTGGTGGCCGGTCTCCACGAAGTGCGGGTGCTCGCCGAGTTCCTTCCAGGTGACCGCGAGGACGGTGATCTCCCCGCCGTTGACCAGCGCCTCGACGCTGACCTCCGGCCCGTCGACGTACTCCTCGACGAGGGCCGCCGGGATCTTGGGCTGGCCGCGCTCGTTGTGGGTATCGGCCAGGACGGTACGGACGTGCCCGGCGGCCTCGGCCGCGGTCGCGCACAGCCGGACGCCGTTGCTGCCCCCGTCGTCCAGCGGCTTGACGACGCACGGGAAGCCGAGGTCCAGCCCGGCCACCTCCTGCGGGCTGGTGACCCGGGCGAACCGCGGTACGGGCACGCCCGCCGCCGCGCACAGCGCGCGGGTGGCCGACTTGTCGCGGGCGGCCCGTACCCCGGCCGGGTCCGGGCCGGGCAGTCCCAGCGCCCGGGCGGCCTCGGCGGCGGCGATCATGTGCCACTCGCCGACGGAGATCAGCGCGTCCGCCGGCGGCGAGAGGCGGCGTACGGCGTCGGCGACGGCCCCGGGGTCGTTGGTGTCGCACACCACGACCTGGTTCAGCCAGGCGGTGTCGAGCCGCTCGTGGCCGGCGGCGAGGTAGAGGGACAGGTCCCGGGTCAGGAAGGTGACCCGGTGGCCCGCTTCGCGCGCCGCGAGGATCGCCTCGTACCCGGCGCCGGTGAGGTTGCTCTCCAGGAACGCGATGTGACGGGTCATCCCGTCGCCCCGGAGACCTCGGCGTCCTCGGCGTCCACGGCGGCCACGGCGTCCACGGCGGCCTCGGAGTCCTCGGCGTCCTCGGGGAACACCTCGAACAGCTCCTCGCACAGCGCCGTCAGCTCCCGCAGGTCCGCCGACAGCCGCTCCGGGGACGCCGCGCGCATCTCTATGCGCACCGGCGCCGCCACACCCTCGTGGCGCGGGCGCACCACGTCCCCGGGCTGCTTGTACGTGTCGACCTGCACGGTGCTCGGCAGGGCGCGGATCGCCTCCAGGGTGCGGTACGAGCGCAGCCGACCGGCGTGCGCCGGGTACGGCGTGACGACCGCCGCCGCCCCGTCGCGGGCCGGGGTCACGTCCGGCCGCACGCCGCGCATGACGTCCCGGTACCCGGCGATGATGTTGATGCCGAAGGCCTCGCGCAGCAGCGGGGCGCGGTTCGCGCCGGGCCGTCCGCCCGCCTCGATCAGCCGGGGACCGCCGGGGCCCTGGACGAACTCGACGTGCAGCAGCCCCCGGTCGACGTCCAGCGCGCGTACGGCCTCACCGGCCAGCGCGCGCATCCGCTCCTGCTGGTCCGCGGTGAGCCGGGTCGCCGTCACCCGGGCGAAGTGGTGGAAGTCGGTGCCGCCGAGGTCGGTGCCGGTGACCACGTCGATGACGGGGGTGGTCCACACCTCGCCGTCCAGCACCAGGCACTCGACCGAGTGGTTGGTGCCGGGCAGGTACTCCTCCGCGAGGATCTCCACCGGTACGCCGGACACCCGCTGCTGCTCGGAGAAGGCGGGCAGCGTGTCGCGGACCTGCCGGTAGGCGGCGGTCAGCTCGTCGGCGTCCGCGCACAGCGACACGAAGTAACTGCCCCACAGGTTGCCGGGCTTGAGGATCACGGGGTAGCCGGTGCCGGCGGCGAACCGCAGCAGCCCGGCCTCGTCGGTGACCACGTGGGAGCGGGCGGAGGACTCGATGCCGATCCGCTCGGCGAACCGGCGCCGCATCTCGCTCTTGCTGCGCACGGCCGTGGCGGCGGCCGGGGTCATGCCGCGCAGGCCGAGCAGGGCGCAGACCTCGCTCCACAGCGGGACGAGGGTCTCGTCCACGTTCAGTACGCACTCCAGGCGGTACCGGCCGCGGATCTCCTCGATCCGGCGGGCGATGGCCCCGGCGCCCCGCGAGAAGTCGAACTTCTCGACGAAGTCGAACTCCGGGGGTTCCAGCGTGTGCGGCGTCCCCTCGTCGAGGAGCAGGCCGAGGGCGGATGCGCCGCCGAGCAGTCCGGCGTAGAACTCGGGGCGCTGGACGGTGCCGAAGTACAGGGCGAGCGGCGGCAGTTCAGCGGACATCGTCCATCACCTCCCGCAGGCGGGTCAGGCCCGCGGTGATGCGGTCCTCGGCGATGGCGTACGACAGGCGCAGGAAGCCCTCGCTGCCGAAGGCCGATCCGGGGGTCAGCGCGATCCCGGCGTGCTCCAGGAGGAGTTCGGCGAGCACCCCGCCGTCGGTCACCCGGGTGCCGCGCAGGGTCCGGCCGATGACGTCGCGGCCGTCGACGAAGAAGTAGAACGCGCCCTGGGGGGTGGTGGCCGACAGGTGCGCGGTGGCGTCCAGGGCCTTCTCGACGATGCCGTGCCGGTGCAGCAGCACCCGGCGGGCCTCGGCGACGAAGGAGTCGAGTTCGCCGCGGGCGGCGGGCAGCAGCGCGTGCTGGACCACACTGGTCACGTTGGACGTGGTGTGGCTCTGCAGGTTCTTCATCGCGGAGATCACCGCGGCGGGGCCGTGTACGTGGCCGGCCCGCCAGCCGGTGACGGCGAAGCTCTTGGAGAACGAGCCGATGCCGACGACGATCTCCCGGGCGCCCTCGGCCAGCGCCGCGGGGTGCGCGTGCCGCGCGCCGGGCAGTACGAGCTCCCCGTAGCACTCGTCGAACAGGATCCACACGCCGTGGGCCTGCGCCCACGCGGTGATCTCGGCCAGTACGCGGGGCGGGTAGACGGCGCCCGTCGGGTTGTTCGGGGTGTTCAGTACGAGCATCCGCGTCCGCGGCGTGCGCAGCGCCTCGAGCCGCTCGACGGTGGGCACGAAGCCGGTGTCCGAGGTCTCCACCGGCACCGGCAGCGCCCCGGCCAGCCGGATCTGGGCCTGGAAGGTCCCCCAGCCGGGGTTGGGCACGAGCGCTTCGTCGCCGGCGTCGAGCAGCACCAGGCACGCCAGGTACAGCGCGTGCTTGGCGCCGGCGGTGACGAGCACCTCGGAGGGCGAGTACGCGACGCCGGACAGCCGGGAGATCCGCTCGGCGAGGGCCTCGCGCAGGGCGGGGATGCCGCCGGTGTCGGTGTAGCGGTGGACGTCCGCGCCTGCGGTGTCCCGCAGCGCGCTCAGCAGGTCCGGGTGGGGCGCGAAGTCGAGTTCTCCGGCCGCGAAGTTGACGATGTCGACGCCGCGGGCCCGTAACGCCTCCGCCTTGTTGCGGGTGCCGGAGGTCTTGGAGCCGGATATCGCGGTGCTGCGCCGGGAGAGCCGCACGAGGGGTTCGCGCCCCGGGCTGTGGTGCTGGTCGGGCATGTGGGTTCGGGTCCTTGCCGTGAAGTGCGGGGTGGGGAGCCGGGGGTGGGGAGCCGGGGGGTCAGGCGGTGGCCACGCGCAGGACCACCGAGAGCGAGCTGACGACGAGCAGGCCGAGGACGACCTGGCGGAAGCGGGCGGCGTTCAGACGGTGGAAGACCTTCTCGCCGGCGAATATCCCGATGAACAGGGCGGGCACCCCGACGAGGAGCATCTGCCCGACCGTCGCGGTGAGCTGGCCGCTGATCCCGAATCCGACGAGGGCGGCCAGGCTGGTGCCGGAGAACACGACGCCGAGCGTGGCGCGCTGGACCCTGGGTTCCAGCTTCATGCTCTGGAACGCGGCGACCATCGGCGGGCCGTCGATGCCGGTGGCGGCGAAAGAGGCTCCGGAGAACATCCCCACGGCCATCACCGCGGCCAGGCCGCCGCCCAGCGTGATCTTCCGCCACACGATGAACGTGCCCAGCAGGACCACCCCCGTGATGATGAACAGCAGCACCCGCGAGGAGAGCGTGGCCAGCAGCCACACGCCGAACGGCACGCCGGCCAGCCCGGACAGCAGGGTGGCCGTCATCAGGCGGCGGTCGACGTGGCGCCAGTCGCGGACGGCGATCCACAGGCTGAGCGGGGCGGCCATGATCCCGGCCACGACCACCGCGCTCGCCGGGTCGATGAGCAGGGCCAGGGGCGGGACGGCCACCAGGGAGAAGCCGAATCCCGCCGTGGTGCGGACGACGGAGGCGACGGCCAGCACCAGGAAGGCGCCGAGGAGGAGCATCATGAGGAACGGGTCTCCAGGTTGGGCGGCGCGGTTCAGACGACCTGGTTGGTGAGCTCGCCGATCCCCTCGACGGAGACCGTGACCCGGTCGCCGCGCCGCAGCGGTCCGACACCCGCGGGGGTGCCGGTGAGTATCACGTCACCAGGGTGCAGTGTCATGGCCGAACTGATGTGACTGATCAAGCGGTCGACGGGGTGCACCATGTGGGAGCTGTTGCCGTCCTGGCGGAGCTCTCCGTTCACGGTGGCCCGTACCCCGAGCGCGCTGACGTCGAGTTCGGTCTCCACCCACGGGCCGATGGGGCAGAAGGTGTCCGACCCCTTGGCCCGCCACCACTGCCGGTCCGGACCCTGGAGGTCCCGGGCGGTGACGTCGTTGGCGCAGGTGTAGCCGAGGACGTGGGCGGGCACCTGCTCCGGCGTCAGGTCGCGGCAGGTCCGGCCGATCACCGCGGCGAGCTCGGCCTCGTGGTGGAGCTCGTCGGTGTAGGACGGCTTGACGATGGCCTCGCCGGGGCCGATGACGGCGCTGCCCGGCATGAGGAAGACGAGCGGCTCCTCGGGCACCTCGTTGCCGAGTTCCGCGGCGTGCTCGGCGTAGTTCCGGCCGATCGCGAGGACCTTCCCCGGGGTGACGGGAGCCAGCAGCCGCACCTCCCCGAGCGGGAAGCGGGGGGCGTCCGCGGGGACGTCCAGGGGGCCGAAGGGGCCGTTGATGAGGGGGACGACCTCGTCGTCGGCGAGGAGTCCGTAGCGGATCGTGCCCGCCTTCTCGAACCTTACGATGCGCATGTGCCGCTTCCGTTCTCGCGCTGGGCGGGGGTGTTTCCGGGCAGGGCGCGCAGCAGCAGCTCCGCCAGGTGTTCGGGACGGCGTGAGCCCTCCTGGGAGATCTGCGTCCGGCAGGAGAACCCGTCGGCCACGACGGCGGTGTCCGGCCCGGCGGCGCGCAGCTTCGGGTAGAGCTCCCGCTCGGCCGCGCCCTGGGAGACGTCCCAGTGGCCCGGTTCGTAGCCGAAGTTCCCGGCCATGCCGCAGCAGCCCGCGGAGATCACGTCGGTGGTGACGCCGAGCCGGCGCAGCACCTCGGTCTCCGGGCCGTGGCCGTGGCCGGCCTCCTGGTGGCAGTGCGGCTGCATCACGGCGTCCTGGTCGAGCTTCCCGAACGGCCAGGGGCCCTGGTGGTCGGCGACCACTTCGGCGAGGGTGCGTACCTGCTGGGACAGCCGGCGTACGACCGGCGAGTCCGGCAGCAGTTCGGCGGCCTCCTCGCGCAGGGTCTGGGTGCAGGAGGGCTCCAGGCCGACGATGACGCGGCCGGCTTCGAGGTGCTCGCGCAGGGCGCCCACCGAGCGTCCGAGCACGGCCCGGGCGGTCCCCAGCTGGCCGGTGGAGTGCCAGGTCAGGCCGCAGCAGACCGGGCCGTCGGGCAGCACCACCTCGTAGCCGAGGGCTTCCAGGACGCGGGTGGCGGCCTGGGCTCCGCGGGGGTCGAGGAGGTTGCTGAAGGTGTCCGGCCACAGCACGACGGTGCCCGAGCCGCCCGCCGCCGCACGCGCACCCGGCTTGCGGTAGTGGAACCACTGCCGGAAGGTCTGCCCGGGCAGTTCCACCAGCGGCCTGCGCGTCTCCAGCCCGGCCAGGGCACTCAGCCGGGCGGCGAGCGGCGCGCGCCGCGTCAGCCGGTTGAGCGTACGGGGGGCCACCGACGCCAGCCGCGCCAGCAGCGGCAGCCAGCCCAGGGTGTAGTGGGCGCGCGGTCTCAGCCGTCCCTCGTAGTGCTTGTGCAGGAACTCCGACTTGTACGCGGCCATGTCGACGTTGACCGAGCAGTCGCTCTTGCACGCCTTGCAGGAGAAGCACAGGTCGAGTGCGTCGCGTACCTCGGTGGAGCGGTAGCCGTCGGTGATCGTCTCGCCGCGCAGCATCTCGCTCAGCACCCGGGCGCGGCCCCGGGTGGAGTGCACCTCGTCGCGGGTGACCTGGTACGAGGGGCACATGTGGCCGGTGTCGTTGCGGCAGGTGCCGACGCCGGTGCAGCGGTGGACGGCGTTGGTGAGGGATCCCTGGTCGGCGCCGAAGCGCTGGACCAGCGGCAGCTCGTTGCGGTTGCGGCCCGGGCCGGGGCGGATGTCGGCGTCGAAGGGGGCGGGGTCGACGATGATGCCGGGGTTGAGCAGGTTGCGCGGATCCCAGATGTTCTTGAACGCGGCGAAGGCGCCGATGAGTTCGGGCGAGTACGTGCGGGCCAGCAGCTCGGAGCGGGCGCGGCCGTCGCCGTGCTCGCCGGAGGCGCAGCCGCCGTGCGCGACCACGAGGTCACCGGCGGCGGTGATGAACTCCCGGTAGCCGGCGATGCCCTGCTCGGTGCCGAGTTCCCAGTCGATCCGGACGTGCAGGCAGCCCTCGCCGAAGTGCCCGGTGATGGTGCCGGTCCGCCGGTGTTCGGCCATGAGGGCGTGCAGGTCCTTCAGGTATCCCGACAGCCGCTCCGGCGGGACGGCGGAGTCCTCCCAGCCGGGCCAGGCCTGGCGTCCGTCGGCCATCCGGGAGGCTATGCCCGCGCCGTTGCGGCGGATGGACCAGATCGCGGCCGTCTGCTCGGCGTCGGCCGTGATGAAGCTGGTGGCGTCGGTCTCGCGGGCCAGGCGCTGCGCGTTGGCGATGGCGTCGGCCTCGTCGGTGCCCTCGATCTCGCAGTACAGCCAGGCCTCGCCGCGCGGGAGCAGGTCGATGCCCGGGGCGCGGCCGCCGCGCGAGCGCAGTGCCTCGACCAGCGGTGCGTCCAGGCCTTCCACGGTCAGGGCGCCGGCCTTGGCCAGCGAGGGCGCGCAGTCGGCGGCCGCGTAGACGTCGGGGAGGCCGAGGACGAGGAGCACGCGGGCGGCGGGGATCGGGGTGAGCCTGATCCTGGCGCCGAGCAGGACGCCGCAGGTGCCCTCGGTGCCGACCAGTGAGCGGGCGACGTGGAAGCCCTTCTCGGGCAGCAGGGCGCCCAGCCCGTACCCGGACACCTGCCGGCCGAACCGGCCGAGTTCGGTGCGCAGCGGCGCGAGGTGGTGGTCCCTCAGCTGCTTGAGGCGGCGGTCGATGTCCGCGTCGCCGCTGGAGCCCTGGTCGGCGCGGATCCGGCGGCCGTCGGCGAGCAGCAGGTCCACCTGTTCCGTGATGTCGGCGGTGGTGCCCCAGGCCACCGAGTGGGCGCCGCAGGCGTGGTTGCCGATCATTCCGCCGATGGTGCAGCGGGAGTACGTCGAGGGGTCGGGGCCGACGGTCAGGCCGTGTGCGGCGACCCGGTCGCGCAGGGTGCCGAGGACGACGCCGGGCTGGACGGTGGCGGTGCCGGCCTCCGGGTCGAGTTCCTCGATGCGGTTCATGTACCGGGAGAAGTCGAGGATCAGCCCGGTGCCGATGGAGTTGCCGGCGATGGAGGTGCCGCCGCCCCGGCAGGTGATGCCGACGCCGTGCTCGGTGGCGATGCCCACCGCGAGGGCGGCCTCTTCGGCGTCCCGGGGCTCCAGTACCGCGGTCGGCATGACGCGGTAGATCGAGGCGTCGGACGTGTAGGCGGTGCGGGTCCGCACGTCCGTGCGGGCGGCGGGCAGGCGTGACTGCAGGTGCCTGGTGAAGTCGTTCATGGCGTCTTTCCCGGGTGGGGGGCTGGGGCGGCGGACGGGGCACGGTGGGTCAGCCGCGCGCACCACCGGTGGGGAGCGGGAAGTAGTCGATCAGGAGCATGTCGCGGACGCCCTGCCGGACTCCGTCGGCCGGGACGATGGCGGAGACGCCGTGGAAGACCCGGCGGTCGTCGATCACGATCGACTCGAACGGCCGGAGCAGGGTGGTGCTGTAGATCGGGCGGCGGTCGCGGTCGTACAGCTGCGACTCGCCTCCCTCGACGTCGGTACGGCTCATCAGGACCTGCGCCACGTAGTGGTGCCCGTCCTCGTGTACGCCCTCGGGGGCCGGCAGGCCCTGCGCGTCGCGGGTCGCGGTGATGCGGATCTGGTGGACTCCGGCGCCGCTGGTGGCGGGGTCGAAGTCGCCGGGCAGGCGCTCGGCGAAGAAGCGGATGAGGGTGTGGAGCACCCCGTCGGCGGCCACGTCGTCGGCCAGCGGCGGAAAGTGCCGGTCGACGCCGCCGTGCAGGGAATTGACCTGGGAGCTCTGGTGGAAGGCCCGCGGGGGGTCCAGTACGAGATCTCCCGCGAGATCCCCGCCGGAGAAGTGGAAGGAGCCGTGACGGCGGCGGCGGTAGTCCGCGCCGTCTTTCATGTACGCGTCGACCGGCAGGTCCTCCCAGGACTCCAGGAACAGCTTGATCTGGCCCTCCGTGTGACCGTCCAGCGCCTGCTTGAGATCATTATCCGAGAAATACCGGTACGGAGCGTTGCCGTCCCCGGCCGTGCCCTGTGACCGTATTGCATCGGTCGTCACTGCGCACTCCTTTTATTGGATTCTTTACGACGTTGCCTCAGCGAATGAGGCATCACCGATCCTGGCCGGATGGAGTTCCCCGGGCAAGGCCGAAACTGGTGCGGGAACCTGCGCCGCAGGAACACGCGGGGCAACGGGAGCCATGACGGCCGGCGCCGCCGCGGACCACCGGTCCGAGCGGTCCCAAATATTCCCGGACCGCACGCCCGCCGAAGAAAGGGCCGAAACGCGACGGCCGGGTGGCGAAATCCTGACGGACCGACGTGATCAACGTCTCCACCTGCGCAGATGCCAGCCACGGCGCCGTCAACTAGCCTGGCTGGATCACCAGTTGCCTGCATCGGGGGAACGCGGCATGACATCTACCTTTGGAACACCACTCGCCTCACTACAAGCCCAGGACATTCAGCTCTACCGAGAGTTGCTCGCCCAGAATTCGGCGCCACAGGTGCCGGTACAGCCGGACTCCTCCACCGGGGACCGGGCCTTCGAGGCCCGGGAGGATTCACTGGAAAGGCTGCTCTCATCGGGGCTCGCAGTCCCGGACGAACAGAGCGAAACGGGCTTCACTCCCGTGAATCCCGAAACGGTCGGGAGTTACGTCGTGGCCGAAATCCTGGAAAGCTCCGCCCGATCGGCGATCAACCTGCTCCGGGTCAGGGAAGAATTGGGCCCGGTGGTTGCCGAATACCGGCACAATCACCTCAGGAACGGCTGCGGATACGTCACGCACACCGGCTTCGCGGATATCAATGCCGCCATCCGGCTCGCGGCCCGGGAATGCCGCGGCGAAGTGCTGACCTCACAGCCCGGCGGCGCCCGGTCCGCGGCCGTCCTCAGCGAATCGCTGCCGTCCACGCTGGAAATGCTGGACCGCGGGGTGGCGATGAGGACGATCTACCAGCACAACGCGCGGTCCAGTTCGGCGACGCGCGCATTCGTCCACACGATCCAGCAGCGCGGCGCCCAGGTGGCGACGCTGGACGAGAACTTCGACCGCCTGATCATCTTCGACCGGACCGTGGCGTTCATCCCCGCCGACGAGGACCGCCGGGCGGCGGCGGAGATCCGCGCTCCCGCCGTGGTCTCGTTCCTCGCGGCCCTCTTCGAACGCTCGTGGATCAGGGCGCTGGCCTTCACCCCGCCCGGGCGCGACCAGGCCACGACCCGCATCACCGACGACCTGGAGCTGGCGATCATGCGGCACATCGTCGCCGGCGACACGGACTCGGTGACGGCCGGACAGCTGGGCATCAGCGTGCGCCGGTGCCAGGAGTACGTGGCGAGGATGTCCGCCAAGCTGGGCAGCCGCAGCCGGGCCCAACTGGGCTACCTGATCGCCAAGTCGGAACTCCTCGACAACGTTTCCCAGGCCCCGGACGCGTCTCCGTAACGGGCCTCAGGCTCCCCGGAGCGGCACCGGCGCGGGCTTGGCCGAGTCCCACCCGATATCACCGCCGACACCGGCCACCACGACGGGAGCCACCGCCTGGGCCGACAGGACGGGCAGGGCGATCAGGGCCGTGGCGGAAACGAGAACGGTGGCGAAGCGACGCATGGTGTCTCTCTCATAGTCTGCCGAACTGCTGAACAACGCCCCTTCATGTTCATCCACCATCCACCCCCCGTTCAAGATCCCCAGGGGGTGGTAAACCCGCACCGCATAAAGACGAAGCCCCACCCCACCCACCCGGAAGGGGCCGGCTCCCACAGAAGCCGACCCCTTCCGACCCGGTCACCGTGGGGGTGTCACTCGCCCAGGAGCCGGGCCGTACGGGCGTCGAGTTCCTCGCGGACCATGCGGGCGTGCTCGGCGCGCGCCTTGTAGCGGGCGTGACCAAGCCGGGCCTTGTCCTCCTCGGCCCCCACCTCGGCCGCGTACCGTCGGACCTCGTGGTCGATGGCGGCGACCTGCCGTTGCACGTCCTGGTCCTCCCGGTGCACGCGCTGGTTGGCCTCGCGCCGCTCGCCGAGTCTGCGGTCGTACTCGGACGGGCCGCTCATCAGCTTGGCGAGCACCGGCATGGCGTCGACCAGGAGCAGCACGGCGTGCAGCAGGAACATCATGAAGAGCGCGAAACCGTCGGACCAGGCCACCGTGGACAGGGCGTCGGCGCGCAGCAGCAGTCCGTCCTGCTGCTGCGACTTCTCCCGCTCGGCGACCTTGGCGTCGATCGCCTTCTTGACGTCCGTGCGGTAGGCGGTACCGGTGTTGATCAGCTGCTCGGACAGGACGTTGTCCTTGGCGACGAGTTCGGCGCGCTTCACCTCGTACTCGCCGACCTTGCTCGTCTGCTTGTACGCGCTGGTGTCGGCGCGGGCGCGCTCGCAGGTCTCGGTGGTGTCCCAGCCGTTGCCGCGCCAGATCCACCGGTCCTTGGCGCACTCGAGGCGCTCGGTGTCCAGTTTCTTGTCGAGGGCGTCGTTGAAGGTCTTGATCTGCTGGTCGAGGCGGGCGACGGCGGCGGTGTTGTCGGCGATGTCCTCCTTGATCGAGGCCGGCGCGCCCTTCACCGTCAGATGGAAGTCGCCGCACTCCGCGCGGCTCGTCGTGTCCTTGCCGTCGAGGGGGTTGCAGGCGGTGAGGCTGCCCCGGAAGTCGGCGAGGTCGCGCTCCCTGCTGACCGCCATCTCCTGGCGTATCTCGCGGTCGAAGATCTGGAACAGCAGCGGCTCGGCGATGGTGAGCCCGAGCACCACGGAGAGGAACAGCCGGGGCACCAGCATGCGGACCGCCCGTCCGCCGGTGTAGCCGTGGGTGCTGGAGACCAGCCAGCTGTCCAGGGCCAGCACGATCCACGCCCACACGACGCCGACGACGACCGCCACCGCGACCGGCGTACCCTCGCGGACCGTGCTGATCGCCATGGCCATGGAGGCCCCGCCGAGCAGCGCGGTGTTGAGGACGATGGCGCCGTACCAGGTGTAGCGGGCGCGCTCGGCGGGCTCGCGGTCGAGGATCTCCTCTCGGATGCCGATCAGACGGCGCAGGAACGCGGCGGGGCCGCGACCGTTCCGGCGGCCGCCCCGGGCGGGGTGGGCGGGCCCGGTCTCGGCCGCCCACGCGTCATAGTCTTCCTCGGGCGGGCGTACGGGGGTGTCAGCGGCCACGCTCTTCCCTCCCCGCTTCACCGAGGTCGTCGTCGGCGATCAGGGGGCGGCGCGTGGGGCGGGCGCCGTCGATGTCGCGGTCCCGGTCGCGGTCCCGGTCGGTGTCGCCGTCGCGAGCGGGCCGGTCCGTGCGGTCGTACCCATTGCCGTACCGATCGCCCCCGTACGGATCGTCACGCCGGCCGTCGCGCGGGCCGTACTCCCCCTTCTCGTACGACGCCTCCTCGTCGTACGACCGGCGGCGCTCGTTCGAGCGGTCCGGGGACGACGCGCCGTCGCCCTCCTCCAGCTGCGGGGTGTCGGCGGCGCCGGCCACCTGCGCGGCGGCGGGCGGGTCCTGGTCGAGGAGACCCTGACCGGAGCTGAGGCGCTCGACGAAGGCACGTGCGTCGAGCGGCGCATTGTCGAGGAGGCCGCGGTTGATCATCTGGCGGCCCAGCTCCTGGTTGACGTTGTCGCGCCGGTCGGCCCGGTGGCGCCGCTCGGCCCGGTCGGCCAGCACGTCCTCGCGCTGCTCCGCGCGCCGCCCCAGCCGGTCGTCGCGGTCCGCCGCCCGCTGCTCGCGCTGATCCTCCCGGGCGGCGTCGAGCGCGGCACGTTGATCCTGGCGGTCGACCTCCCGGTGCCGGTCCTCGCGGTCCAGGCTGTAGCGGAGGTCGTCCCGTTCGGCGTGGCGGCGCCGCTCGGCGTTCTCCCAGTGCCGCTCCTCGTCCTCGCGCTGCCGCTCGCGCCGCACCCGTTCGGTCTCGCGCTGCCGCTCGGCCAGCTCCGTGTACGCGATCTCGCCCCTGCGCTGGGCGAGGATGTCGGTGTTGGCCGGGTCGGTGCCGAAGTCCTCGAGGTCCCTGAGCGCCTCGGTGCGCTCGAACTCGTTGTTCTTGCGCTTGAGCTTCTGGGTGTAGTGCTGTTCCTCGGTGTCGGTCCGGTAGGTGTACTCCCGCCTGAGGTCGTCGAGTTCCTGCTGGTGCCGCATTTCGAGCGCCTTGCGCTCGGCGTCCATCCGCTCCCGCTCCTTCTCGCGCTCGTGCTCCATCAGCTCGCGCTCGCGGAGTACCGCCTCCTTCACCCGGTCCTGCTCGTGTTCGCGCCGCTCCTCGTCGGCACGGCGCTGCTGGGCGGCGAACTCCTCCGGGGTGAGCACCGTCAGGTACGGGGCGCCGACGGAGAGCCCGGCGATCCGCGGCGGTTCCATCTCCAGGTACGAGATCAGGCGGGCGGTCAGCCGCCGGGACACCTCCTTACCCGCTTCGAGCGGCCATTCCTGGGTGACGTCGGTGAGTCCGGGCAGCGCCCGAAGGTAGCCGAGCAGCCGGGACTCCACGTCGGTGACGCCCTCGCGGACCACGGCCACGGGGTCGGTGACCGTGCAGTGGAAGGCGACCTGGACGGTGAAGCCGTCGGTCTCGGCGGACGGCACGTCGGTGCCGACGGTGACGGGCACGGCGGTACGGCAGTCGACGACCGTGACCGAGCCGGCGTTCAGGACGGCCTCGTCGCCGGGCCCGCGGACGCCGTGGTCGGTGAGGTACTGGTCGCCGGTGCGGTAGACGAGCACCTGGTGGGCGGCGACGCGGGGCAGCTCGTCGTGAGAGCGGGTCGGCTGGTTCCAGAACCGGCGACCGGTGCGGGGCGCGGGGGCGAGCACGCGCTCCTCGACCAGGGGATAGGTCCTGCGGATCGTGGTCATCGTGGGTGGCTGTCCTTCACACGGTTCAGGGCGCGGAGCAGGATCGCGACGCAGTCGGGACCCGTGGCGCGAGCGGAACGGGAGACCGCGAGTCGATCCAACTCGCTTGTGAGTAAGGAGTGTTCGACCTGCGGAAGCGCGGCGGCGAGGGCATGACCGAGTCGCGCGGCCGCCGCGGTGGGGTCGGAGGTCACGGCGGGCAGGGCACGGGCCGTGACGAGCAGAGCGGACAGGGCGTTCCGGCGCAGCGGCCGGTAGCAGAGGGTCGCCGCCCACAGCTCGGCGACGACATCGGCCTCCTCGGGCCGGTCGGCGACGTAGCGTGCGACGGCGGGGCGGCCCGAGAGCCGCTCGGTGGCGGTGAAGACCCAAAGGGTGGTTTCGAGGACGAGCAGGCCGGTCGCCGAGTAGGCGGCGGACCGGGTGCGCCGTTCCTTCCTGATCCGGTGCGCCAGGGCATCGAACACGATGCCGGCGTCCTCCTCGCAGTCGACGAGCGTCAGGAACAGCTGTGCCCACGCCTGCAGCCCGAGTTCGCGCTCCTCCCGTTTGACGAGCACGCCGCTGCGGAGCACCGCCCAGAGCCACTTCACCGCGTCGGTGGGAAAGGTGACGCCGAGCTGGCCGCTGAAGGCGAAGAGCGCGGTGCCCCGCAGGGTGGGGTGGGCGGACTGCGCCCACGTGCGGGCCAGCGTGAGCGCGGCGGCCGCCTGGGTCTCCTCCAGGCACATGTACCACAGCACGTACACCGCGAGGGTCTGCCCGGTCTCGCCGCTCTCCCCGCGCGCCCACGGATCGAGGTAGCTCTGTACGACCTCGTCGAAGGCTACGTGCCCGAGCAGCGCGAGTCCGGAGGCGATGGAGAGCTGGAGGACGGGGTCGGGGTCGGCTTCGACGACCGCCCCCAGCCAGTGGCGGACCGCGTCCCAGTACTCGGTGGGGTGATCGCGCCACAGCGCCTGCAGCACCCAGCGGCGCAGTTCGGCGTCGGCGAAGACCATGACCTCGCGGGTGGTCGCGCCGTAGATCTGCATCTCGGTGGTGATCAGGGCGTTGCGGGCGAGCGAGCGGCGCCGGTCCACCGGGCGGGCACGGCGGCGCTGCTGCGGGTCGTGGCCGTCGGGGGTGGCGGCCTGCCCCGTGGCGTCAGGGGCTGCGCTGTCGGCAGAGGCCGGCGCGGCCTGCGGCGTGAAGTAGACCGGTTCGAGGAGCCGTTCGAGGAGATCCTGGAGCGATTCGAAAGCGCGCCGTCCGATGCCGGGCGCGAAGGCGAGGGTGGTGACCTCGGCGATCTCGCGCAGGCTCCGCTCCTCCTCGACGCCGAACCACTCCTGGACCGCCTGCGGCGCGCTGCCGCTGTGCTCCTTCCACGCCTGGTCGGGGTCGGCGCCCGCCGCGATCCGCTGCGCCGCGTCGGCGACGACCGCGATGGGGCAGCGGGGCGGTATCCCGGCCAAAGCCCGCTCGACGGTCTCCTGCGGGGTACGGGCCTGGACCAGCCGGGCCCGTACCACCTTGTCCAGGGCCGGGGGCCGCCACGACAGATGGCGTACGGCCTCCGGGGGGCGCCCGGCCACGCCGTGCACGGTGGTGATCACCAGATGGGCGCGGTGGCGGCGCAGCTGGTCGCGCACCCGGCGCCAGTCGAAGTCCGAGGACGGACCGGCGGCGCCCCCCGTGGTCCCACCGGTCCCGGTGCGGTCGAGGACGACATAGCCGACACCTGCGTCGAAGGTGCGCTCGGCGAGCTGGTCGAGGCCGATGTCGGGCGAGAGCACCACGTAGTCGGCGGAGGGCCCGACGGTCTCCCGGAGCAGGGCGACCGCGCCGGAGCGCTTGCCCGCGCCCTGGGGGCCGGTCAGGACGACGACGCCCGTACGGAACAGCTCGCGAGCCGCCTCGTCGAAGCAGTCGGGGCGGATGTAGGAGCGAAGCAGCGCGTCGATCTCGTCGCCTTCGAGGAGGCCGGTGGCGCGGGCCCGCCCGGGCCGCTCGGTGGCGGTGGCGATGCCGAAGTGGGCGCGACCGTGGTACTGAGGGCCGTAGAAGTTGTTGTAGACGCGGTAGTCGCTGTCGGAAGAACCGGCTCCGGAGTTCACTCCGGAGGAGGACGGGGACGGGGACGCGGGCGTGGGTGTGGACGGGGTCGCGGGAGACTCGGGGGCGGGGCGGGGATCGGCGGTGCCGTTCGCCTCGTCGGTCGGCTGCCGGGGCTCGTCGGGCACGCCGTCTCCTTCCCCACCGATTCCATGACTCTCCGTCAGTCGATCCGTGGAACTCACGCGTGCACCCCCGTCTCCCCGTCCACCGCGCTCACTTGGAGATGCCGAAGACGACGTTCCCGTTGATGACGGTTCCGTACAGGTTGGTGGTGGCGGAGTCGCCTCCGCTCGCAGCGGGCGCGGCGGGCGCAGCAGGCACGGCGGGCTCAGCGGGGCCCGCCGCGGAACCGGAACCGGAACCGGAGTCCGCGCCGGAACCGGAGACGGCGTCGCCGAGGTCCAGAGCGTGGACGTCGTACCCGGGCACCCACAGCCAGGCCCGGCCCCGGTACTCCTTCTTCTCGACGACGACCTCGCGGAACTCCTCCGGCCGGAAGTTGGTGTACCCCTGGGCGACGAGCTCCGTGAAGACCGGCGCGGTCAGTGCGACGGCGAGCGCGGCGTCCGGGGCCTCGTCGAGGGCCCGGTGCAGGGGGTCGCTCTCCAGGATGCGGGAGACCTCCACGGGCCCGGGACCCACGAAGCCGCTGGGGGCCTCGGAGGCCGGACCGAAGTGCACGGCGGCGCGCAGCGCGAGCCGCGCGGCGGGCACCCGGTCGCGGTTGTGGGCGCGCAGCCCGGCGTCCAGCCGGCGCATGAACGGCTCGACGAGCGCCTGCTCGTCGGAACCGGCCGGGAGCACGGCGAACTCGGAGTCCCCGGCGAGCTGCCGCATCCAGGAGGCGCGGCCGAGCCCGGCCGCATCGGCCGCATCGGAGAGAAGCCGGGGCAGAACTGTCTGAATCTCGCGCTGTCGCGCGGTGTCCGCGCTGCCGTATCCTCGCGCGTCGACGGCGAGCAGAAGCCGCCTGCCGAACACGCCCATCGCACCTACGGACATCTCGTCCTCCTCGTCCGTCACATCGGGAAGGACAGCATGCCGCACCTCCAACTCACTTGCGAATCAGGTGAGTTACAAGGTGCGAGGCGACGCGGCATGCTGCTCCCGGACCGTTGCCCACCCCCCTGGAGCGCCGGTCACACTGCCAGTCGTACACCGGAACCGGGCACCCGCACCCCGTGGAAGTACGGGATCTCGCGCAGTCGCCCCAATCCCGTAGAAGTGCCTGGTCCGCCCGGCGCGCCCGCGGCTCAATGGAATTCCGTTCGCGCCGTGTTGGAGGTTCCGTGACATCCACCCCGCCCACCGCACCCACGGCGGCATCCGCCCCCTCCGAGAGTGCGCTCGTCCCCGCCTCGCACACGATGCTGACCGTCCTGCAGACGGCGCACCAGCATGCCGACGCCAAGGCCGGCATCCTCTCCGCAGTGCAGGCGGCGCTCGTGGGGACGACCGGCGCGTGGAGCGAGGCGGCGCTCGACGGCTGGCGGCGCGGCGGCCCGCTCGGCTGGATGGCGGGGGTGCTGCTGGTCCTCTTCGCCTGCGGCCTCTTCGGCGGCGCGGCCTCGCTCGCGCTGGCGCTCCGGCCGCGCGTCTGGCGGCCCGCCGGCCCCAACGACTACAGCTTCGTCCGGCTGGCCGCCGCCTCGGACCCGTTGCCGCTCACCGCTCCCGTACCCACGCCGTCCGGAGAGGGCGAGCAGCAGCTGCGCGCGATGGTCCGCTTCCTCTCGGGCGTGGCCCTTCGGAAGTACCGCTGCGTGACGGCCGCCGTGGTGTGCACCGCGGTGATGGGAACCACCGCCGGGCTCTGCCTGCTGCTACGACCGCTCCTCGGCTGACCCCCGGGGCCGACGCGGGGCGGGTGGCATCACGGGCTCGGCGAGTTCGGCCACCCGGGCGAGCCGGGCGAGGTCGTGGACGGTGGTCGTCCGGTATCCGGTACCGAGCAGCCCCTCGTCCCGTAGCTCGCGCAACCCCTTGTGCACGGTGGTCTCCGCGGCGCCGGTGAGCGCGGCGAGTTCCGGCTGGGTGAGCTGGAAGCCGATGACGTGACCACCGCCCGACTCGGGCCGCCCGTACGCCACGGCGAGCTCCACCAGAAGCCGGGCGAGGCGCACCTTGACCGGATAGCCCCGGAACTCGAGCCGCCGCCGGTTGGCCCAGCGCAGCCGGTCGGCCACGATCCGGGTCAGCGCCATAGCCACCTCGGGCCGCCGCACCATGAGCCCGTGCAGGGCCCCGGGCCCGATCACCCGCGCCCGCAACGACCCACAGGCCACCACCCCGGCCGACCGCGGCGCACCGTCGAGCGCGGCCATCTCCCCCACACTGTCACCCCCGACCCGGACGGCGAGCAGTGACTCCTGCCCGTTCTCCACCGTCGCGGTGACCTTGGCGAACCCGCTGAGAATCACGAACAGATGCCGATCCGTGGCGCCCTCGGTGAGCAGCACGCCCCCGGAGCCGAGCGTCAACTCCGACCCCAGTCCCAGCAATTCGGCCCGCGCGGGAGCGGACAACACCCCGAGCAGACTCCGACCCGGCCATTCCCACTCTCCACCCGGCCCCACGCCCACCCCTCCACCTCTCCACACCCGCATCCGCCGCGCGCCCGCCCAGGCTAGGCCCTCCCCCCACGAATGCGCCCACCCGCACGGAACGGGGCACGTCTCGACCTCACCCGACAAAACCCGGGCGTAGCTTCCCCGTTGGCGTGCGTTGGCTCCCGACGGTCGACTACGGGTGCCCTGCGGACTCCGTGCGGACCGCCCCCAGCCGCACTTGCTCCTCCTCGACGATCTCGCGCAGCCGGTTCAGCTTGGCCGACTTCACCGGGCGCGCGTACGCCGCTCTGCGCATCGCCATGAAGTTGCCGGCGCGCACGGCCTCGCGGTAGGCATCTTCGTCCGACGCGCTCAGCTCCTCCCCTCGTCCGTCTTCTGGAGCACGGGCAGTTCGGTCGGCCCCTCGGTCACGGTCACCGACAGCCCCTGCCAGGTGCGGCTGGAGAACCTGCACGACCAGGCCACTGGGATGGTGTCCAGCGCCTGTTCCGCCGCCGTAGCGCACATCGGCTTCAGTGCCGCCCTAGCCGTTGGCTCCGGACATGGGCGTGTCCCGGGGCATGTCCACTTCGAACAGGTCGTTCTTGTGGTCCCGGATACGGACAGCACAACGGCCCGACCCGTGTTCTCACAGGTCGGGCCGTTCACGGGCAGCACCACGGCAGCCCTTGTGTACACATGCGACATTCGGTACCCTTGAGCGCATGACGCAGCCACTGCCCATAGAGTCCATCCGCGACGTGCGTGCGCACTTGGCGGAGGTCGTGGAGCGCGCCGACCGCGACGACGTACCCACCGTGATCACGCGCCGAGGCAAGGAAGTCGCCGCCGTGGTCTCCATCGAGGTGCTGCGCAAGTACCAGGAGTGGGAAGAGCGCGAGATCAATCGGATCATCGACGAGCGCATGGCCAACCCAGCACCCGGCATCCCGATTGAGGACATCATGAGGGAGACGCTGGCGCGCGGTGAGTGAGTACCGAACCGTCTTCCGCCCCGAGGCGCAGGCCGAGCTTCGGAAGATCCCCCGCGACATGGCGCTGCGCATCCTGGCCAAGCTGACCGAGCTGGAGACCGACCCTCTCGGCTTCAACACCACCGCACTCGTGTCACAGCCGGAACGACGCCGCCTTCGCGTAGGCGACTACCGCGTCGTCTACACGATCAACAACGGCGAGCTGGTGATCTGGGTCGTTCACGTGGGACACCGGTCCACCGTTTACGAGACCTGATGACCCGCTGACCTCACGTCAGAATATCCAGCACCCATCCAGCACCGTGACGACGAAGGGGTCGGACTCGACAGAGTCCGACCCCTTCTGAGCTGCACACTTGACCAATAACGTCACGTACAGTAAGTGCACGACTACACGTTGAAGCGGAACTCCACCACGTCGCCGTCCTGCATGACGTACTCCTTGCCCTCCATGCGGGCCTTGCCCTTCGCGCGGGCTTCGGTTACCGAGCCGCAGGCGACCAGGTCGGCGAAGGAGATGACCTCGGCCTTGATGAAGCCGCGCTGGAAGTCGGTGTGGATGACGCCGGCGGCCTCCGGGGCGGTGGCGCCCTGCTTGATGGTCCAGGCGCGGGTTTCCTTCGGGCCGGCCGTCAGGTAGGTCTGCAGGCCCAGGGTGGCGAAGCCGACGCGGCCGAGGGTGGCGAGGCCGGGCTCGTCCTGGCCGACCGACTGGAGGAGCTCGAGGGCTTCCTCGTCGTCCAGCTCCGAGAGGTCCTGCTCCAGCTTCGCGTTCAGGAAGATCGCCTCGGCCGGGGCGACCAGGGCGGACTGCTCCGCCTTGAAGGCGTCGTCCGTCAGCTCGTCCTCGTCCACGTTGAAGACGTAGAGGAAGGGCTTCGTGGTGAGCAGGTGCAGCTCGTGGAGGAGGTCGCCCTGCTCCGTGCCCTTGGTGATGCCCTTCGAGAAGAGGGTGTCGCCCGCTTCGAGGATCTTCTTGGCCTCGACGACCGCGGCCAGGACCGCGACCTTCTCCTTCTGGAGGCGGGACTCCTTCGTCAGGCGCGGCTCCGCCTTCTCGATGGACTGGAGGTCGGCGAGGATCAGCTCGGTGTTGATCGTCTCGATGTCGTCCTTGGGCGAGACCTTGCCGTCGACGTGGACGACGTTCTCGTCCTTGAAGGCGCGGATGACCTGGCAGATCGCGTCCGACTCGCGGATGTTCGCGAGGAACTTGTTGCCGAGGCCCTCGCCCTCCGAGGCGCCGCGCACGATGCCCGCGATGTCGACGAAGTCGACCGTCGCCGGGAGGATCTTCTGCGAGCCGAAGATGCCGGCCAGGACGGCCAGGCGCGGGTCCGGGACGCCGACGACGCCGACGTTCGGCTCGATGGTGGCGAACGGGTAGTTGGCCGCCAGCACGTCGTTCTTGGTCAGGGCGTTGAAAAGGGTCGACTTGCCGACATTAGGCAGGCCGACGATTCCGATCGTGAGCGACACGTTGGCGACTTCCCGTAGCTGGAGGGGGCGGCGGCCCGGAGTGGGCCATCGGACAGTTTACTTTCCGATGAGCGGCGGTGGATGTACGCGTGTCCGGGGGCCGATCCGGGGGGCCTCCCGCCTAGTTTGGTGGGGTGGAGCAATACAGGATGCGTTCGGTACGTCACCCTCAGGCGCGCGCCCCCCGGCCCCCGGCGGCGGCCCGGGCCGGCCGGCGGCTGCCGCGGCCCAGGCTGACGGGGCTCGGCGGCGGGCTGTTCGCGTGTGCCGCGATGCTCCTGGCCGCCGGGATCTGCTGGCTGCTCTTCGACTCCTCGCTCTTCGCCTACGGGCTGCTCTTCCTGCCCGTGGCCGCCGCGACCGCCGTGTGGGTGCGGCCGGCCGACCTGATCACCGCGCCCGTCTCCGTGCCGATCGCCTTCGCCGCCGGAGTGTGGCCCGTCTCGGGCGGCTCCGGCGGCTTCGGCGGGGAGCTGATGGGGGTGGTGTCGGCGCTGTCCCTGCACGCCGGGTGGCTCTACGCGGGCACGCTGGTCGCCGCCCTGATCGCCCTGGTACGGCGGGCCGCGCTGAGCGGCCGCCGCCGCGCTGCCCGGCGTAGCACCGCCTAACCCGCCCGACCGCGCGCCGCCATCGCCGCCCCCACGATGCCCGCGTTGTTCTGGAGCTTCGCCGGGACGATCTCCGCGCGGATGCCCTCGATCAGCGGGAGGAACTTCTCCGGCTTGCGGCTGACGCCGCCGCCGAGGATGAAGAGGTCCGGGGAGAAGAGCATCTCCACGTGGGCCAGGTACCGCTGCAGGCGGTGCGCCCAGCGCTCCCAGGTGAGGTCGCCGTCCTCCTTGGCCTTGACCGAGGCGCGCGTCTCCGCGTCGTGCCCCTTGAGCTCCAGGTGGCCCAGCTCCGAGTTCGGGACGAGGCGCCCCTCCGTGAAGAGGGCGCTGCCGATGCCCGTGCCCAGCGTGAGCAGGATGACCGTGCCGCCCCGCCCGCGCCCTGCCCCGTACGTCATCTCCGCGACGCCCGCCGCGTCCGCGTCGTTCAGGACGGTGACCGGCAGGCCGCCGAGCTCGCGCGAGAGGAGGGCGGAGGCGTCCGTGCCGATCCAGCCCTTGTCGACGTTGGCGGCCGACCGGGTGATGCCGCCGGTGACCACGCCGGGGAAGGTGACCCCGACCGGGCCCTTCCAGGAGAACGCGCCGACCACCTCGGCGACGCGTCCGGCCACTGCCTCGGGAGTGGCCGGATGCGGGGTCAGTACCTTGTGGCGCTCCTGCGCCAGCTCGCCGCGGTCAAGGTCCACGGGAGCGCCCTTGATCCCGGAACCGCCGATGTCCACACCGAAGATCTGCATGGACACACCGTACGAACGCGGGGCGCGGCAGGCTACTTGTCTGCGCCGCCGGCGACCAGTCCGGCCGCTTCCGCGCGCAGGTCGCGGCGCAGCTCCTTCGGCAGGGAGAAGACGATCGACTCCTCGGCCGTCTTGACGATCTCCACGTCGGCGTAGCCGCGGGCGGCCAGCCACTCCAGGACCTCTTCGACCAGGACCTCCGGCACCGAGGCGCCCGAGGTCAGGCCGACGGTGGTGACGCCCTGCAGCCAGGCCTCGTCGATCTCGCTCGCGAAGTCGACGAGGTACGCGGCGCCCGCGCCCGCGTCGAGGGCGACCTCGACCAGCCGGATGGAGTTCGAGGAGTTCTTGGAGCCGACGACGATGACCAGGTCGGAGTCGGCGCCCATCACCTTGACGGCCGCCTGCCGGTTCGAGGTGGCGTAGCAGATGTCGTCGCTGGGCGGGGAGACGAGGAGCGGGAACTTCGTCTTCAGCGCGTCGACGGTCTCCATCGTCTCGTCGACCGACAGCGTGGTCTGGGAGAGCCAGACGACCTTCGACTCGTCGCGCACCTCGACGTTGGCGACGTCGTCCGGGCCGTCGACGATGGTGATGTGGTCGGGGGCCTCGCCGGAGGTGCCGATGACCTCCTCGTGGCCCTCGTGGCCGATGAGGAGGATGTCGAAGTCCTCGTTCGCGTAGCGGATCGCTTCCTTGTGGACCTTGGTGACCAGCGGGCAGGTCGCGTCGATCGTCGCGAGCTTGCCGCGCGCCGCCTCCTCGTGCACCACCGGCGCCACGCCGTGCGCGGAGAACATCACGATGGAGCCCGGCGGGACCTCCTCCGTCCGCTCGACGAAGATGGCGCCCTTCTTCTCCAGCGTCTGGACGACGTACTTGTTGTGCACGATCTCGTGCCGGACGTAGACCGGCGCACCGTACTGCTCGAGGGCCTTCTCGACAGCGATCACGGCACGGTCCACGCCCGCGCAGTAGCCGCGCGGGGCGGCGAGCAGGACGCGGCGGGATGCGGGAGCGGGGGCGGGAGCAGTCATACGCTCCATCGTACGGGGGTCTCCAGCAGGCCGGACGTCCCCCGTTCGACACACACTTGGTCGAACGTCCGTCCCGGCGATCCTCCGGAGGAACGATGGCATCCGCTACGGATTCCACCACGGCCCCGCCCACGGCACTGCGGCGGAGCCTGGGGTTCCGGGATCTGGTCGTCTACGGGCTGCTCTTCATCGCCCCCATGGCCCCGGTGGGGGTCTTCGGCACCCTCGACGCCAAGTCGCACGGTGCCGTCGCCCTCGTCTACGTCGTGGCGACCGTCGCGATGGCCTTCACGGCCTTCTCGTACGCGCAGATGGTGCGGGTGGCCCCGCAGGCGGGCTCGGTCTTCACCTACGCCCGCAAGGCGCTGGGCGAGGGGCCGGGGCTGATCGCCGGCTGGATGGCGATGCTGGACTACCTGCTGATCCCGGCGGTCGCGTACCTGTTCTCCGGGATCGCGATGAACGCGCTGGTGCCGGAGGTGTCCCGGTGGGTGTGGACGGCGCTGGCGGTGGTGATCACGACCCTGCTGAACCTGTGGGGCGTACGGGCGGCCGCGCGCGTGGGCTTCGCGGTGCTCGGCCTGGAGATCCTCGTGCTGCTCGTCTTCCTGGTCTCGGCGGTGACCGTGCTGCTGCAGGGCGGCGCCCGGCGCGGCTGGCTGTCCCCGCTGACCGGCGACGGCTCGCTGGGCTTCTCGACGGCCGCCGTCCTCGGCGCGGTATCCGTCGCGGTCCTGTCGTACCTGGGCTTCGACGCCATCGCCTCCTTCGCCGAGGAGGTGACCGGGGGTTCGGCGCGGGTGGCCCGGGCGGTGCTGTTCTGCCTGGCGCTGACCGGGGTGCTGTTCCTCGTGCAGACCTACCTCGCGGCGCTGCTGACCCCGGTCTCCTCGGCGGAGCTGGCCGCCGATCCGGCGCTGCAGGGGCCGGCCTTCTACAACGCGGTCGAGTCCTCGGTCGGGGGGTGGCTGCACGATCTGGTGGCGGCGAGCAAGGCGATCGGGGCGGCCTTCGCGGCGCTGGCCGGGCAGGCCGCGGCCGGGCGGCTGATCTTCGCGATGGCCCGGGAGCGGCGGCTGCCGGGCGCCCTGGCGCGCACCTCGGACGGCACGCCGAGGGCGGCGCTGCTGGTGGCGGCCACGGTGACGCTGGTGGCGGCCGTGTGGGCGGCCCGGCGCGACGACGGGCTCGACCACCTGGTCTCCGTCGTGGACATCGGGGCGCTGACGGCCTTCACCCTGCTGCACGCCTCGGTGGTGGGCTGGTTCGTGGTGCGGCGGATGGAGGGTCCGCCGCACTGGTGGAAGCACCTGGTGGTCCCCGTGCTGGGCGCGGCGGTGACCGTCGCCGTGATCGTCGAGGCCTCCTGGACGGCGCAGCTCGTGGGGGCGGTGTGGCTGCTGGTGGGGCTGTGCGTCCTGGTGGCCCAGCGCGGCCGACGCGCCGGGATCCCGTCCGACGGGCCCGGTACCGGTGTCGGTCCCGGCGGTTAGCCTGCGTGCATGGGTCTGAATACGTCGGCTGATGCGCCGCTGCCGGTCGGTCAGGTGTCCCGGCTCATCGGGGGCTGGATCGACCGGCTGGGCCAGGTGTGGGTGGAGGGGCAGATCACGCAGCTGTCCCGGCGGCCGGGGGCGGGCGTGGTGTTCCTGACGCTGCGCGACCCGTCGCACGACATCTCCGTGAGCGTGACCTGCTTCCGGCAGGTCTACGAGGAGGTCGCGGACGCGGTGACGGAGGGCGCGCGGGTCGTCGTCCTGGCCAAGCCGGAGTGGTACGCCCCGCGCGGGCAGCTGTCCCTGCGGGTCACCGAGATCCGCCCGGTCGGCATCGGGGAGCTGCTGGCGCGCCTGGAGCGGCTGAAGCGGTCGCTGGCCGCCGAGGGCCTCTTCGCGCTGGACCGCAAGAAGCCCCTGCCGTTCCTGCCGCAGCTGATCGGCCTGGTGGTGGGGCGGGCCTCGGCGGCCGAGCGGGACGTACTGGAGAACGCCCGGCGGCGCTGGCCGGCGGTGCGCTTCGAGGTCCGCAACGTGGCCGTGCAGGGGGTGCACGCGGTGCCGCAGGTGGTGGGGGCCGTCAAGGAGCTGGACGCCCACCCGGACGTGGACGTGATCATCGTGGCGCGGGGCGGCGGGAGCGTGGAGGACCTGCTGCCCTTCTCCGACGAGGAGGTCGTACGGACGGTCGCGGCGGCCCGCACCCCGGTGGTCTCGGCGATCGGGCACGAGCCGGATTCGCCGCTGCTGGACCTGGTGGCGGACCTGCGGGCCTCCACGCCCACGGACGCGGCGAAGAAGGTGGTCCCGGACGTCGGGGAGGAGATGGAGCGGGTGCGCCAGCTCCAGGGCCGGGGGCTGCGCGCCCTGCGCGGGCTGCTGGACCGGGAGGAGCGGGGCCTCGCGCACGCCCTGGCGCGGCCGGTCTTCGTGCACCCGCAGCGGATGGTGGAGACCCGTGAGGCGGAGCTGGAGGCGCTGCTGGCCCGTGGCCGGCGCACGCTGGGGCACCTGCTGGACCGGGCCGACTCCGAGCTGGAGCACACCCTGGCCCGGGTGGTGGCGCTGTCACCGGCGGCCACCTTGGAGCGGGGGTACGCGGTGCTCCAGCGGGCGGACGGGCACGTGGTGCGGGCGCCGGAGGAGGTCGCGCCGGGACAGGTGCTGCGGGCCCGGGTGGCGGCGGGCGAGTTCAGCGTCGAGGTCGCCGGTGCGGGCCCGGGAGCGGGGTCCCCGGGCGGCTCCGAAGCGGTGTCGGGGACCGTCTGAGGACGACACGTTCCGGCAACACATTCTGTTGAAGTGCACTTATACGATGGGAACGGGAATGACTGAAACCGATACGGCGCTGGGGTACGAGCAGGCCCGTGACGAGCTCGTCGAGGTCGTGCGCAAGCTGGAGGCGGGCGGCACCTCCCTGGAGGAGTCCCTGGCCCTCTGGGAGCGCGGCGAGGAGCTGGCGAAGGTCTGCCGGCACTGGCTGGAGGGCGCCCGGGCCCGTCTGGACTCGGCGCTGGCCGCCCGGGACGCGGCGGCCGGGGACGGCGAGGGCCGCGAGGGCGGCCGCGAGGAGTGATCCACATCACCCCGCGCCAATTTAGTTGAAATTTCATCTACTTTCGCCGTAGAGTCGGAGACATCGCGCTTCACCTCCGTACAGAAGAAGGCTTTCCGATGTCTCTCGTTCTCGACGCCGCCGCTCAGGACCTGCTGTTCCGCGAGGCCCGTACCGCCAACTCGTTCTCCGACGAGCCGGTCACCGAGGAGCAGGTCCAGGCGATCTACGACCTTGTGAAGTTCGGCCCGACCGCTTTCAACCAGACCCCGCTGCGCATCACGCTGGTCCGCTCCCCCGAGGCCCGCGAGCGCCTCGTGAAGCACATGGCCGAGGGCAACCAGCCGAAGACCGCCGCCGCCCCGCTGGTCGCGATCCTCTCCGCGGACAACGAGTTCCACGAGGAGCTCCCCCAGCTGCTGCCGCACTTCCCGCAGGCCAAGGACGCGTTCTTCTCCGAGCGCCCGGTCCGCGAGGCGTCCGCCCTGGTCAACGCCTCCCTGCAGGCCGCCTACTTCATCATCGGCGTCCGCGCCGCCGGCCTGGCCGCCGGCCCGATGACCGGCCTGGACTTCGCCGGTGTCCAGAAGGAGTTCCTGGACGCCGACCACACCCCGCTGATGGTCGTCAACATCGGCAAGCCGGGCGAGAACGCCTGGTTCCCGCGTTCCCCGCGCCTGGACTTCGAGCAGGTCATCACCACCGTCTGAGCCCTGCCCCGGCAGACGTGGCAGACAGCGAAGAGGCGGCCCGCCCCGGG
>NZ_JBHWBP010000072.1:0-29672 GCF_042735575.1 Streptomyces sp. NPDC059564
CGGCGAGGGCGTGCTCGCGGGTGTAGCGGCGGGCGTTGTCCATGCTGACGGCGGCCCGGGCGACGAGTTCCTCGGCCAGCGAGAGGTCGTCTTCGTCGAAGGGCTCCGGCTTCTCCGAGCGCCAGAAGTTGACCACGCCGAGGACGACGCCCCGGGCCGTGAGCGGGGCGGCGATCAGCGAGTGGATCCCGTACTCGACGATGGCCTTGGCGCGCGGCGGGTCCTGGGCGTGCCAGCCCGCCGCCTCGGACAGGTCGGTGACCAGCTCCGCCTCGCCGGTGCCGAAACCGCGCGCCTGGGGGGTGGACGGCAGGAAGTCGATCAGCCGGCCGCGGGGGTAGAGGGGGTGGTCCGAGCGGATCCCGTTGACCGCGGTGCGCCGCATGTCGGCGCCCGGGGCGGGTTCGTCCCCGTCGAGGACCTGGTCGGCGAGGTCGACGGTGACGAAGTCCGCGAAGCGGGGGACGGCGACGGCGGCGAGTTCCTCGGCCGTGCGGACCACGTCGAGGGTGGTGCCGATGTCGACCCCGGCGTCGTACAGCAGCTTGAGGCGGCGGCGGGCGGTCTCGGCGCGGCTGGTCAGGACCTGCATCTCGGTGGAGTCGCGGATGGTGACGGCGCTGCCTTCGGGGCGGCCGCGGGGGTGGGTGGGGCGCTGGTTGACCACGAGGAGCCGGGCCCCGGTCGCCCGCGTGGTGCACCTCGTCGGTGGCCACCCGGCCGGAGAGCAGCAGGTCGGCCATCCGGCGGTCCAGGCAGGGCACGTCCCCGATGGGGCGTCCCTCGGCGTCGTCGGGGAGGCCAAGCAGCCGTTTGGCCTCGTCGTTCGCGAGGAGCAGCCGCCCGTCGCCGTCGGTGATCAGCACGCCCTCGCGGACCGCGTGGAGCACCGCGTCGTGGTGCTCGTACATGCGGGTCATCTCCTGCGTGCCGAGACCGTGGGTCTGGCGGCGCAGGCGCCGGCTGATCAGGGCCGTTCCGGCGGTGGCGAGGGCGAGGCCGGTGGCGATGGCCAGGAGGATGACGGGGAGCTGGCGGTCGACGGCGCCGGTCACGTTCTTCACGGTCAGGCCCGCCGAGACGAGTGCGATGACCCGGCCGTCGGCGGCGGTGACCGGCACCACGGCCTGGATCTCCTGGCCGAGCGGGCCGTCGACGCTCTCGGTGTAGGTGTGTCCGGCGAGCGAGGGCCCGATCGTGCCGACGAACCGTTTGCCGATGCGGTCCGGCTGGGGGTGCGTGTACCGGATGCCGTTGGTGTCCATCACCACGATGAAGTCCACGCCCGCGGCCTTGCGGGTGGCCTCGGTGACGGGTTGCAGGATGGCGGACGGATCGGAGCTCCGCAGGGCCGCCGGCAGGCCCAGGGAGTGGGCGAACGTCTCGGCGACGGCGACCGACCGGTTGCGCGCCTCGCGGTCGATGTCGTGCTTCGACTGGAGCAGCAGGGCCAGCAGGGATCCGGCCGCGAGCAACACCACGATCGCCACCTGGAGGACGAATACCTGTCCGGCGACGCTCCTGAAACGCTTGCCTACGGGTGACCGCACCGGCGTGCCCGGCACGGGTGGCGGCGAGGAAGGGTCACGCACCCAGTTGTAGCACTTCCGGTTGCCCGTGGCCCCCGGCATGCGGCAAACGCGTCCGGCCGGTCACGCGCCGTGATCAGCGGCGGGGTGGTCGGGCGGCCGCGTTCCGGCCGGCGGGTGGTCCGGCCGGCGCGTGGTCCGGCCGGCGCGTGGTCCGGCCGCGCTACGACAGCGGCGCGGGAGCGGCGCCGAGGGCGGCGGCCGTGCCGGGCGGCGTCTGCGCGGTCGGTGTGCCCTGCGGGGCCGGGGCGGCCGGTGTGGCCTGGGGGGTGCAGGTGACCTCGTCGCGCGGCGTGTAGTGGGTCTTGAAGTTCTCGCGCTTGACCTCCTGGCCACCCTGTACGAAGACACGGCCGACGGAGACGTCGAAGCCCTCCAGCGGGGTCTGGACCTCGCAGGCCGGCCCGCTGCCGGTGCGCTTGGCGGGGGGCGTGATCAGGGTGCGCGGCCCCTTGGTGGCCTTGACCTCGTCGTACTTCTTCGTGCCGAGGAGGGTGATGGTCAGCGAGGTGTCGGTGGACTGGGCCTGGACGTAGAGGGCGTGTCCGGAGTCGTTGACCCAGCGCAGGTCGAGGGTGCCCCACGCGACGGTGGCCTCGCGGCCTTCGGGGTAGCGCTCGATGTAGAAGGAGTGCGCGCCGTGCTCGGCGAACCGGACCCCCGCGAAGAAGGCGGCGTTGTACATGGTCGTGGCGACGGCGGAGACGCCACCGCCGGGCGACTTCACGTACTGGCCGTCGTTGATCATGATGCCGTCGACGAAGCCGTTCTCCTTGGTGCGCTCACCGACGGTCCGGTTGAAGCTCCATTCCTCGCCCGGGAGGACGACGGAGCCGTTGATCAGCTCCACGGCGCGGCCGATGTTGGTGGTGCGGTACGGCGCGGCGGGGAACTGGACGGTGAAGGAGGAAACCTTCTCCTTGATGCCGAGCCGGCGCGCTTCGGCGCTGGTGAGGTCCGGCTGGACCGCCTCGGTGGGGACCTCGCCGCTGCGGGCGGCGCCGGTGCGGGTCAGCAGGGGCAGCACGGTGCGGCCGAGCGCCGCCTGGGTGACTTCCTGGCCTGCGCGGCTGTCGGTGTCCACGGCCACGCGGCCGGCCCCGTCGAGGCCGAGTACGGCGTCACGGGGGGCCTGGACGGCCTCCTCGACGGGCCGGGCCACGGCGGGGTCGGCCAGCAGCGCCTTGGAGTCGAGGGCCGGTACGAGGCGGCCCTGGGCGTCGGGGCGCATGGTCAGGTGCTCGCCGAGGACGGCGGGGCTTATGGGTATGCGCTTCCCGGCGACGGCGACCGTCACCGGCCCCGACATCGCGGGCTGCGCGAACTGGCGCATGGCCCGTCCGGTCTCCTCGGCGCCGACGCGCGGCTCCTGGCGCTCGACCGGCATGACGACGGGGGCGGTGGCGCCGCTCAGGTAGGCGGCGCGCAGGGTGTCCAGGGCCCGGTCCTCGACCAGGTCGACGCCGGGCCGGGGGGCCACGGCCTTCGCCGCGCCCCGGTCGAAGGCGATGGCCCCTTCGCGGACCTGCTGGCGGGTGCTCGCGTCGATGCCGTCGAGGGCGGCCCGGGCCTTCGGCTCGTCGACGCGGACCACGGGCTCGACGTCCCGCCTGTCGGAGGAGGCGAAGAGCCGGCCGATGACGGTGACGGGGTCGTGTCCCGTGCGGGCGGCGCGGTCGACGGTCGCTGCGGTGTCCAGGGACAGCCCGAGCGCGGCCGGGTCGGCCTTCTCGACGCGGTCGCCGATCCGCATCGCGACCGGCGCCGCGGCGACGGGCCCGAGCTCGCGGTCCAGCGCCTGCCGGGCCTGCGCGCGGCTCATCCCGCCGATGTCCACGCCCTGGACCCGGGTGCCCTGGTCCACGTCGCCGCCGGTCACGAGGCCGGTGACGTAGAGGCCGCCCAATCCGAGTACGGCGGCCCCGCCCGCCATCGGCAGTGCGATCCGCCAGTTGCCCGTCCAGTTGCCCGCGCGTCCCATGTCACTCCCTGCGGCACCGACCGCTGACGGCCGGGCGCGGACCGCGCCAGCGGCCCCTAGAAGACGATTTCCGAACCTTCATGATTGCCCCGAATGGGTAAATTACGCGCAATATGTAACGGTTCTCACGCCGGGCCCGGGTCCGGGCGCTGTCCGGCGGCGGGCGCCTTGCGGGCGGGCCGTGTCGCGCGTCAGCCGGTGAACCCCGGCACCACCAGACCCGACTCGTACGCGATCACCACCGCGTGGGTCCGGTTCTGCGCACCGAGCTTGATCAGTACGTTCCCGACGTGCGTCTTCACCGTCTCCAGGCTCACCGTGAGCGACGCCGCCATCTCCGGGTTGGACAGGCCGGTCGCCATCAGCCGCAGCACCTCCTCCTCCCGCCCCGTCAGCGCCGCCCTCGGCAACGCCTCGGCGGAGCCCAGCGGGCGGGCGGCGACCATCCGGCGCAGGGCCGCCGGGAAGAGGATCGCCTCCCCCGCCGCCACCACCCGTACCGCCTCGGCGATCTGCCGGACCGGAAGCCGTTTGAGGACGAACCCGCTGGCGCCCGCGCCGAGCGCGGCGGTGACGTGGCCGTCGTTCTCGAAGGTGGTGATCACCACGACCTTCGGCGGTGCGGCCGGCTCGGCAAGGAGTCGCCGGGTGGCCTCGATCCCGTTGCACCGCGGCATCCGCACATCCATCAGGACCACGTCCGGCCGCAGCCGCCGCACCTGCTCGACGGCCTCGACGCCGTCGGCGGCCTCCCCGACCACCGAGATCCCCGGCTGCGCCGCGAGCAAGGTGCGCAGACCGCTGCGGGTCACCTCGTCGTCGTCCGCGATCAAGAGGGTGACAGGGGGAGGGGCAGGGCTGGTGGCGGCGCCCGTCGTGGCGGCCGAGCTCGCGTCGGAGGCGGTCATGCCGAGCCCCGTACCGGCAGCCGGACCGCCAGCCGCCAGTGCCGCGGCCCGTCCGGGCCGACCTCGATCTCACCGTGCAGCAGCCGCACGCGCTCGGCGAGGCCGGGCAGGCCGTGCCCGGACGTCCGGAAGACACCCGCGCCCGGGCGCGGGCCCGCGCCATTGACCACACCGAGTTCCAGCCCGTCCGGCGCCGCCGCCACCCGGACGCCGATCGGACCGCCCGTCCCGTGCCGCAAGGCGTTCGTCAGCCCCTCCTGCAGGATCCGGTACGCGGCCCGGGAGAGCGTCCCCTGCACCTGCGCCAACGCGCCGGACAGCTCCACATCGAGGACCGCGCCCGCGTGCCGCAACCGGTCGAGCAGCTCGGGCAGGTCGGCCAGGGTCCGGGTCGGTGCCGTCTCCGCCTTCTCCTCGCGCAGTACGCCCAGTACGTAGTCCAGGTCCTCCAGCGCGGCCCTGGCCGACTCCTCGATGCTGCGCAGCGCGGCCCGCGCCGCCACCGGGTCGGCGGACAGCACCTCGCCCGCGACGGCCGCCTGGATCGTGGTCGCGGTCAGCGTGTGCCCGATCGAGTCGTGCAACTCGTGGGCCAGCCTGTTGCGTTCGGCGAGGCGCTGCTCCCGCTCGGCCATCAGCGCGAGCCGCTCGGCCGACGAAGGACCCAGGAGCCTGGGTGCCAGCCACCGCAGCACGCTCGTCACCACCGCGCACACGACCGCCGCGAGCAGCAGGCAGCAGAGCGCCATCACCCAGCTCCGCCATCCGTCGTCGGACCGCAGCGACCGGCCGAACAGACTCAGCCCGGCCTCGGCATCGAGCCACCCCCCGGGGAGCGCGATCCCCATGAGGACCAGCACACCGCTCGTCAGCGCCCCCGTCCACCCCAGCGCCACGTGCAGCAGCAGCCAGAGGGGAGTCCGCCAACGGTCGGCGCCGGACGGCACGGCGGCAGGGGCCGGCAACGGCACCCTCAGAAGCCGGCGGGCGAACGCGATCAGCGCCCGCCGCGTGGTGCGGGCCAGGCCGACCGAGCCGATCAGTGCTGCCCAGACCAGGAGGACCAGGACGGCCTGCACTCCATAGGGAGCGGATGGCGACGCCAGCGTCGACAGCAGGGCGAAAGGCAGCAGCGGAAGGCTCGTCAACGCACCGCAATAGGCGAACAGCATGCCCGAATACGTGGAGCCGCGCAGCAGCGGCCGAATCCCCATGATCATGATCGGCCCAGTATGACCGGGCAGCTCACCGGCGGCCTCCCCCGATCGGGGGAGCACCTTCTCCCGCCTTCCCGCGATGCGCGTCCGCGACGCCGGAAGCCAGGATCGTGCCCTGAGCAGTTGACCGGAGGACGTTTCATGAACACGCAAGGAATAGAGATGCCGCCGCATCACACGGCATCGGCCAACGGCCTGGCCGGGGCCGCCATGGTGCTCGGCGTCATCGGCTTGAGCACGTCGGTCTTCATCATCGGCGGCCTGCTCGGCGGCATCGGCCTGATCCTGGGCATCGTCGCCCTGACGACGGCCAAGCGGACCGGCACCGGCCGGGCCAAGGCCCTCACCGGCATGGTGACGTCGGCCATCGCGATCGTGGTGTCCGTCCTGGTCGCCGTCCTCTTCGTCTGGTACGCCGACAAGACGCGGGAGTGCTACCGGCCCGACAGTTTCCAGCAGTACAGGCAGTGCGTCCACCAGCAGTTCACCGGGAACTGACCGGCGACGGGCGACTTGTCCCGGCGAGGACGTGACGGTGGGGCCTTCCGCCGACGGAAGGCCCCACCTCAGGTTCGTCACACTCCGCGCCCCGCAGGGAGACGGGTGGGTCAGGCCTGGGGGATCGGGTACGTGGGGTACTCGACGCCCGAGACGTGCTGGACGACGCGGACGACCTGGCAGGAGTAGCCGAACTCGTTGTCGTACCAGAGGTAGAGGATCGCGTTGTCGCCGTCGACCTTGGTGGCACCCGCGTCGACGATCGAGGAGTGGCGCGAGCCGACGAAGTCCATCGAGACGGCGTCGGGCGCGGTGGTGAAGTCGATCTGGCGCTTGAGCGGCGAGTTCAGCGAGACGTCGCGGAGGTGGTCGAGGACCTCCTCGCGGGTGGTCTCGCGGCCCAGGCGCAGGCTCAGGATGGCGATCGAGACGTCCGGGACGGGGACGCGGATCGAGCTGCCGGTGATCGGCGCCTTGAGGTCGGGCAGCGCCTTGGCGACGGCCGAGGCGGCACCGGTCTCGGTGATGACCATGTTGAGCGGCGCGCTGCGGCCACGGCGGTCGGCCTTGTGGTAGTTGTCCAGCAGGTTCTGGTCGTTCGTGAACGAGTGGACGGTCTCCACGTGGCCGCGCAGCACGCCGTACTCGTCGTCCATGGCCTTCAGCGGCGGGACGATCGCGTTGGTGGTGCAGGAGGCGCAGGACAGGATCTGCTCGTCCGGCTTGATCGTGTCGTGGTTGACGCCGTGGACGATGTTCGGGACGTCGCCCTTGCCCGGAGCCGTCAGGACGACCTTGTCGATGCCGGGGCGCAGGTGCTTGGACAGGCCCTCGCGGTCGCGCCACTTGCCCGTGTTGTCGATGAGGATGGCGTCCTTGATGCCGTACGCCGTGTAGTCGACCTCGGACGGGTCGTTCGCGTAGATCACCTTGATCGTGTTGCCGTTGGCGACGATCGTGCCGTTCGCCTCGTCCACGGTGATGGTGCCCTGGAACTGGCCGTGGATGGAGTCGCGGCGCAGCAGCGAGGCCCGCTTGACCAGGTCCGCGTCGCCGCCGCCGCGCACGACGATGGCGCGCAGGCGCAGGCCGTTGCCGGAGCCGGCCTTCTCGATCAGCAGGCGGGCGACGAGGCGGCCGATGCGGCCGAAGCCGTAGAGGACGACGTCGCGGCCGTCACCGCGCTCGATCTTGTTCGCGCCGCTGGCGCCGGCGACGGCCTCGGCCGTGAACTGCTCGATCGACAGACCGCGGTCGTCGGCCTTGTACGTGGCGGCGAGCATGCCGATGTCGATCTGGGACGGGCCGAGATCGAGGGCGGCGAGCGCCTGGACGAACGGGAACGTCTCGGTGACCGAGAGCTCCTCGCCCGCGATCTGGCGGGCGAAGCGGTGGGTCTTGAGGATGCTGACCACCGACTTGTTCACCAGGGAGCGGCTGTGCAGCAGGATCGTCACGTCCCGCTCGCGGTGCAGCTTCCCGATGATCGGGATCATCGACTCCGCGATCTCTTCGCGGTTCTTCCAGTTGGTGAACGAGTCCTCGTTGACAGTCACAGATCCATCTTTCGAGCTAGGCAGCGCTCATATGCTAACCCCTTCGAAATTTTGTCCTTCCCGCGGTCCCTGCTAAAGCGATTTTTGCGTGCGGCGGCCCAGCGGCAGGAGGTACTGGAGGGGCTGCTCCAGGTCGTCCAGGCCGAGGAGCTCGTGGGCCAGGTCGTCGTGGAAGCCGCCCAGCGGGGTGCCGCCGAGACCCAGGGCGGAGGCCGTCAAGAGCAGGGTCTGAGCCAGGTGGCCGGTTTCCAGCAGGGCCAGGCGCAGGGCGCGCAGGCCGTAGCGCCGCCGGAGCAGGCCGAGGTCCGCGTACAGGCCGAGGACCACGGGGGCCTCGTCGACGCCGATCCAGTCGGGGTCCGTCGCCGGGCGGGACAGGTACGTCGACAGCGCCTTGACGTCCGCGACCGGCGCCGCGGGGCCGATGCGGCGCAGGGTCCGCCGCTCGGGCACGCAGTCGTACGTACCGGCCTCGACCCCGGCCACGTCCAGCACCAGCAGCCGCACCCGGGCCGTGTACAGGGCGCCCGCGCTCGGGTAGGGGCGGTGGGCCGTGACGCGCTCCGAGCCGTCCGCGAGGCGCTGCGCGGAGCGGCCGCTCTCGGCGCAGGAGTGCCACAGCAGGGCGCCCAGGGCGGCGGCGTCCAGCGGCCCGGTGAGGGGGCCGCGCAGCGAGGCCCGGCCGGCCAGTACGGCGCTCAGCGGCACGTCGGGCAGGGGCGCGGCCGGGAGGGCGGTCTCCGGTCCGGCCGCGGACGGGTGCGGGGCCGCGTCGGGGAGCGGCCGCAGGGCGGTGTCCTCGCCCCGGCCGATCTGGAACTTGCTCCGCTCCAGGTACTGCAGGTCGGGCGCGGTGTGGCCCGGCGGGAAGAACGTGGCGGGCTCCTCCGTCTCCAGCAGGGTGCGGGCGGCCAGCCGGCAGACGGCCCGCTCCTCGTCGGGACCGACGCCGAGCCGGTTGAACAGCATGTGGAGCTGCGAGCCCCAGACCCACGCCGAGGCGGCCCCCGACAGTCCGGCTCCCGCGCGCAGCAGGGCGTCGGCCTCGCGGACCCGCTCCGCCCAGTGCAGGAGCCAGGGCTGCGCGCCGCCGCCCTCCGCGAGCCGCTCCCGCAGGGTCTCCGCGCGCCGTGCCAGCCCGGTGCGCTGGGCGGCGTACACGGTGTTGACCCGGGTGTGGACGGCGGCGCCGGGCAGCAGGGGCGGGTCCGTGACCCAGCGCCAGCCCGCCGCGTGCCGCCGTAGCCAGCGCGCGGCGGTGAGGCGGTCCATGCCGAGGGCGTACGCCGTCGCGTGGGCCAGGTCCGCCGCACGGGTCAGCCGCACCGCGTCCGCCCCCTGGGCGGGGGCGTCCCGCAGGGCTTCCAGCACCACCTGGGTGGAGGCCGCGAACACCTCCTCGGCGACCGGCAGCGCGCGCGGGCCGCCGTAGCGGTCCGTCTCGGGGACGTACGGGACGGCGCGGACCTCCCCGTGCCGGGAGGGCCACGGGCCGGGCACCGCGGGCACCTCCTTCGCCGCCCGGGCCAGCTCCTCCGGCAGCCACGCGGCGGCCGGGGCGCTCAGGCCGCGCACGCGGATCCGTACGTGGGGGCCGTCCTCCCCGTACCGGATGAAGAACCACCCGGCGGCCTCCCCCGAGGCGACCAGGCCGTCGAGGAGCGGGGCGGCGGCGCGCAGCAGGAACGCGTCGGTGTCGGACGTCTCGGAGTGCAGGAAGAGGTGGTGGCTGTGCCAGGCGTCGGTCGTGGTCACGTGGGGTCCTCGGGGGTGTCAGGGGAAGGGGTGCGGATGGAGCGCGAGGTCCTCGTGGCGCAGGGGACGGGGGGTGCGGCCCAGCCGGTACGGCACCTCCAGCAGCCGGGGCAGGCCCCGGGTGCGGCGGTTGACGTGTCCGAAGGTCATCGGGAGCGCGCCGGGGACGACGACCTTCACGCAGTGCAGGCCCAGCCCGTCGCGCAGGCCCGGCTCGCTCTGGTCGACGGCGATCACCTCCAGGCCGGCCCGGGACAGCCGCTCCACGGTCGCCCCGAGCAGGGCGGACAGGTCGGCGACCGGCTCGGGCGCCCCCGGCCAGGCCTCCGCGGCGGGCACGCGGGACGTGCCGGCGAAGAGGAACTCCAGCCGCGGGCCCGCTTCGGGGAGGGTGTTCAGCCCGACGTGGTCGTCCAGGGTCACCACCAGTTCGGGCCGGTGCAGCATGGGCCGCAGCCGCTCCGGATCGCGCGGGCGGCCCTCGGCGAGGGAACGCGCCGGCGCCTCCAGGACGTTGGTGACCACCTCGGCCACCGCCGAGCGGATCGCCGCCCGGGGATCGTGGTGCGCGCCCGCCGCGAGGAACATCCGGGGCGCGTCCGGGTGGGAGCCGCGGTAGCGGCAGACCGCGACGACGGCGGGGATGCCGAAGTCGTTCGTCGCGTCGAGCAGGTGAAGGCGGTAGCCCGCGAGGGCGGCCCGGTCCGCGAGGAGGGCGGTGTCGAGGTCGTCCGGCGGCGGTTCGACGCGGCGCAGTGGCGTGGCCGCGTACCAGGCCATCAGGAAGGCGTCGCGCTCGGCGACTTCGAACAGGCCGTAGAGGGCGGCCTCTTCGGGGCTGTTGCCGAGTCCGCAGCCGTTGGAGGATTCGTAGACCACGCGCGGGCGGGCGACCGCGCCGGCCGGCACGTCCCAGTAGGCGACGTGTTCGGGGACGGCCGTGACCCGCTGCCGGGTGAGCGACCAGCCGTGCACCCAGTCCAGTTCGAGGTCCGGCGCGTACGGAACGGTCGGTGAGGCCGGATGCCCGTGGTGGGCGGGGTCGGGCAGGCCGAGCCGTTCGGGGTCCACGGCGCGGTCGGGTCCCAGGGCGGCGAAGGAGGCCCGCAGGGCGGTGCGGCGGCCGGTGGGGCGCATGCCCGCGTACCGCTCCGCGCTCTCGAACAGGGCGACGCGCTCGCTGTCGGCGAAGTCGCGGGCCCGGCCGTAGCCGCCGTCCTCGACGAGCCGGCCGTCCGCCACGAACGCGGCGGTCAGTGAGAAGGGGGAGTCCTCGGCGCGCAGCAGGCGGTGGACCGGGCCGAAGCGCTCGTCGTACAGGGCCGCGCGCAACCGGTCCGGTGCGGTACGCGGGTTGGGGGCGCGCAGGACGTACGGGTCCGGGAGCGGGCGGGGTCCCGCCGGCAGGGGGGCCGGGGCGGCGGCGGAGTCAGCGGGGAGCGGGTGGCAGACCGCGCAGCCTCCGACGGGGCGGATGCGGTGGGTGGACCAGGTGCCGCGGCCCTGGTGAACGACGTACACGGTGGCGGTGCCGGGGCCTTCGGACGACTCCGGCTCCGTCGGCGGCTCCGGCTCCGTCGGCGGGTCCGGCGACTCCACCAGCTCCAGCAGCTCCAGTGCGAGGGCGCCCGCCGACTCGGCGAGTGCCGGGGACGGTACGCCGGCCAGCGCGAGTTCCCCGCTCCGCCAGGGCACGCGGCCGCCGGCCGTGGCCAGCCTCTGGTACTCGGCGCAGCACAGGCAGGCCGCGGCTCCGGGCCGCAGCACCGGGCCGACCACCATCAGCGCACCGTCGCAGCGCACCGGGACCAGGGCCACCGGGTGGCGCAGCGCGTGGCGGCTCAGCGCCTCGGCGAGGCCCAGCGTCCACCGGGTCAGCAGGACCACGGCCGGGCCGGCCGTGGTCGCCGTCGCCGAGTCGGCGTCGAGGAGCGGCACGGGGAGCTCGCCGAGGGAGTCGGACGCGGTCACGGTGTGGCCTCCGGGGTGCACAGGACGGTGAACCCGAAGGCCCGCAGCCGGTCGGCGAGTTCACCGGCGGGCCCGGTGGACGACGGCGCGGCGGGGTGGGCCGCCCCCGCCCAACGGGCCATCGCGTCCTGGAACGCCCCCTCGCGGGCGGCCGCTTCGGCGAGCCAGCGGCCCGTCCAGCCGCGGTCCTCCCAGGCCGCCGTCCGCGCCCCGGCGGCGGCCAGCGCGGCGACGGCGCCGCCGGAGGGGCGGGGCGCGGGGCCCGAGACGGTGCCCGGGGCCAGGGCGGATCCCGCCGTGACGGCGGCCACGGCGGCCAGCGCGGCCCACGCCGCCGCGTCCCCCGGGGTCGCCTCGACGGCCTCCCCGAGCACCCTGGCCCCCTCGGGTGCGGGCTGCCGCACGAGGGCCCGGTACACCTCCTCGCCGGGGGCGGCCCGGAACACGTACAGCCGGGCGGGCACGGCGAGGCGGACGGTGAGGGTGGTCCACCAGTGGCGCGCCTGCGGATGCCCCGACCACCGCGCCCCGGCCACCGGAGCCCGCCCGGCCCCCGTCCCGGCCCGCCGGGCGACGGCCGCGCGCAGGGCCCGGCCCCGGGCGTGGGCGGGGTCCGCGCCGACGGTGAAACCGCCCTCGCCCAGGCCCAGTTCGGCCGCCCGGCAGAACACCTCCAGGCGCGCCAGGTCCAGCCTCGGGGCGCCGCCGACCAGGGTGGCGCCCTGCGGCGGCACACAGGCGGCGAGCGGGACCGGCAGCTGCGGCAGGTCCGCCGGCCCCGGGTCGGGCAGCACCCCGCACCGCGCGTCGCCGAGGGCGGCCACCCGGCGCAGCGCTTCGCGGAGGGTGGCGGCGGGGGCGAGGGCGGCGTCGGACCGGCCCGGCCCGAGCCACGTCCGGTACTCGGAGCGCGGCGGGCGGGCGTCCGCGATCAGCACCGACGGGAGCCCGGCCACCAGCCGGTCATCACCCCCCTCGTCCGCCGGATCCCCCAGCCCGCCCGCCGCACACACCACCCGCTGCGCGGCCGCCCCCGCGACCAGCAGCCGGAACGCCCGCACCCCGCCGAATCCGGCAGGGACGGGGGCGGGCGGGTCCTGGGCGAGGCGGGCCTCCAGGGCCGTCGCGTCGGTGTGGGTGCGGGCGGGGGCGGCCGGGGAGGTGACGTAGCCGGTCTCGCCGCACAGGCCCGCCGCGACACCCCGCACGGGGCCGGCGTCGTGGACGTAGAGGTGGATCCGGTCCTCGGGCAGGCCCGGGTCGGCGGTGAACGCGACGGGCAGTCCGCCCCGTTCGAGGGCCCGGCCGGCGGCCCTGGCCAGCGGTCCGTCGACGGCCGCGGCCACCACCTCGGCCCGCGCCGCCCCGAGCGCTGCCGCCGCCCCGCCGGGCTCCTCCGCGCTCACGGCGAGCCAGCGCGCGACCGCCCCGGAGCCGCGGAAGGGACCGGCGGACTCCGCGGAACGCGAGGAACCGGCGGGACCGGCGGAACCGGCCGGCTCCGCCGCCTCGGTGACCAGCAGGTCGTGGGCTTCCAGTTGGGCGATCAGGGTGTCCACGGCGGCGCGCGCCGCCGAGCCCGGTCGCAGCCGGGCCAGCAGCGGTTCGAGGCCGCCGGCGCGGAGCTGCGGCTCCAGCGAGCGCCACAGGGCGGGCAGGGCGGTGCTGCCCTCGAGGGTGACGCTCCCGCGCCGCCCCCGCAGGTGGAGGCCGCCGCGCAGCGGGGTCACGGCGGTGCCGGGGCGCAGCCGGCGTACGGTCCCGGTCATGCGCCGCGCTCCACCGCGCCGATGACCGCGGCGATCTCGGCGCGCCAGTCGCAGCCGGTCAGGGCGGGCACCGCGCGCACGACCAGGTGGGCCGCCAGGTACCGCTCCAGCGGGCGGACGTCGCAGAGGGCGAAGAGCCGGTACAGGGCGTTGGTGCAGACCCGGTGGACCAGGTAGTCGGGGCGGCTCCACATCGTGCCCCGCGGGTCGGAGCGGGCCAGCAGCCGGTGGAACTCGCTGTACCGGGTCCGGACTTCGTGGTTCCAGCGCTCCCCCGCCGCCGCGTCCCCGGTGGCGGCGGCCCGGTCGCGGTAGGCGAGCGGGTCGCCGTGCAGGTCCGCCCCGGCGTCGTGGCGGGCCTGAGCCAGCCGCCAGGCGCCGGCCGAGAACTCCGCCCAGGGCCGCTCCCAGCCCTGCGCGCCGCCGTCGGCGATGCGTCCGACGAGGGCGGTGACCGTGTCGCCGGCCCGCTCGGCGTGCTGTTCGAAGCGGGTCCGCACGCGCCCGTCCGGGTCGTCGTGGACGAGGAAGTCCTCCAGGTGGGAGACGTACGAGTAGTGGCCGCCGGCCAGGCCTCCCGGGTGGGCCGCGGCGTGCGCGGCGAGCCCGGCCACCGCCAGCTGGAGCCGCGCCTGAGCGGTGTCTGCGTGCTCGGCGAGGAACCCCGCCCCGGCCCGCAGCGCGCCGAGCCCGGCGCGCAGCAGCTCCTCGCGCAGGGCGGTGCCGTCGTCGCCCAGCAGGACACGCAGCGGAGAGCGGTCGACGGGTTCGACGCGGACGGTGTTGTCCGGCTCGATCGGCCCGTAGGGCGGCGGGACGAGTTCGGCGCGCCCGGCCTCGGCGGCCCGCTCCAGCAGCTGGGACTCCGTCAGGTCGCCCCGCGAGGGGTGCGCGTGGAGCCAGTCGCGGATCCGGGAGGCGGCGGCCGCGGCGGCGGCCTCCACACGTGCGGGCGGGCCTTCGATGCGCAGCCGCAGGTGGGGTCCGTGCAGCCAGTGCCGCTCGACGTGGGCGGCGAGGCCGTCCGCGGCGCAGGCCTCGGCGAGCGGCAGCATCACCTCGCGCAGCAGCGGCGCCTTGACCGGATGGTGGTGGAAGGCGACGACGTCGAGAGCGGCGTCACCCCGCCTGGCCGAAGGCCCGGTCTCCGCCTCCGTCCTCTCCACCGTGGTCATGTCGGCGCTCCCCTCCGTAGGCGTCGGGCGGGTCATCGCGGCCGTCCGGCCCGGTAGACCTCCAGGACCAGTTCGACCGCGCGGGCCGGGGTGGTCAGGCCGCCGGGCGCGGGCAGCGCCTCTTCCAGGACCGCGCCGTCGCCGTGCCGGGACAGCCACTTGGGCAGGCAGCGCAGGTGCAGCGCGTTGCCGAGGTCCACGAAGTGCGGTTTGGGGCGGCTGAGCCGGCTCAGGAAGTCCTCGGCCGCGTGCCCGGTGGGGGCGGGTCCGGCCGGGTGCAGGAAGAGCTGTTCGGGGAGGTCGAGCAGGGCGCGCCAGCGGGCGGCGGCCTCCGCCGGTACGGACGCGGCGGCGAGCTCGGCGCGCAGCTCCCGCACCACGCCGGGCGGCAGTTGCCAGCGCCGGCGCCGCAGCACGACGTGGCGGTGGCGCAGTCGCGGGCTGTGGGTGACGCGGCCGCCGGGGGCGGTGAGGGCGCGGGGCGCGGCGAGCGCCCGGAAGTCGACGACGCCGTGGGGCTGGTCGGAGAGGTGGGCTCCGAGGCGGCGGGGCAGCAGGACGGGGGCGAGGAACCCGGGGTACAGGACGTCGAGGAGTTCGCCGGTGCTCCGCAGCCGGAAGCGCACCTGATCGGTGGGTTCGTCGTGGACGAGTTCCAGGTCGCCTTCGGCGATCGACGCCCGGCGCCGGTCGGGGCCGATCTCGTCCGGGACGAGCAGGGGGTGGAGGTTGGCGTTGAACCCGCCGACGGGCCGGATCTGGGCGGCCCGGGCGCCGGGGCCGAGTCCGCGCCGGATCTGCCGGGAGGTCTCGGCGGCGGCGCGGGGGTCCAGGGAGTCGAGGAACCGGCTGCTGAAGCGGCCCCATCCGCCGTACACGTGGTTGACGGCGAGCAGGCCGCGGTCCGGGTCCCGCTGGAGGAAGTACGCGTAGCTGAGCGGGCGTTCGAGTGCCCAGCGCGGCAGCCTCCCGCCCAGGGCCCCGACGGGGCCGGGCGGCAGGACGACCTCGTCGGCGTCGGCGGGCGCCCCCGCCAGGGATGCCCGTACGTCGGCCACGAACTCGGCGCGCAGGGCGAAGAGTTCCTCGACCCCGGCGGGAAGGCCACTGCGGTCGGCGGGGTCGGGGCCCGCGAGCCGTCCGGCGGTCTCCCAGGCCTCCGCCACCTCGGCGCCGAACTCCCACGGATGGCGGCAGGTGCCGCCGGGGCCGTAGCGCCCGACGAAGCGGTCGCGGACGACGCGGCGCACGAGGTGGCCGAGGTCGAACAGCTCGGCCAGGGGGGTGATCTCGGCGAGGGCCTCGTGGTCGGCGGTGTCCAGGAAGCCGTCGAGGGCGAGCGGGAGCGGGGCGACGACGTCCTCGGTCAGTACGGTGAGCGGGGCGGAGGCGGGCGGTACGGGCCGCCCGGCGCCGGCCAGTTCCGCCGCCCAGCGCTCGGCGAGCCCGGCCAGCAGCGCGGGGCGTTCCTCGGCGGGGGTGTCGGCGAAGGAGGCGGTGATCCGCCCGAGTTCTCCGATCCGCCGGGCCCGCGCCGCGTCCTGCTCGCCCGCCGCGCGCAGCCATGCGGCGATGCGTTCCAGCGGGTCGGGGTCCTGCGGCGGCACGGGCTCTGCGGGCACCAGCAGGCCCGCTTCGCCGAGGCGGTCCAGGAAGGCCGCGGCGGCGTTCCGGCCGTCGCCGCCCGCCGAGTCCCCCAGGGCGGCGGCCAGCAGGTCGGTCAACTCCCCCACCGTGACCGGGGTCGCGGCCTGTTCGGTGACCAGGCTCAGCGGGCCGCCGCCGGGCAGCTCGACCTCGTCCTCGCGGGCCATGAGGTAGCGGCCTCCGGCGAAGGCGGTCCGGTCCCGCGCGTAGGCCGCCCGCCCGCCGGTGATCCGGGCGGTGCTGGTGATGCGGTGCGGGAGGGCGGCCCTGCGGTGCGGGGCGTCCAGGAGGGCGAGGGTGAGGGCGGCCGTCAGGGTGCGGTTGGCCCGCACGACCGCGTGCAGGGGGCCTTCGAACAGCTCCGGGCCGCCCCAGGAGGGCAGCGGGCGGGCCTGCCCGTCGGGGAGCGGCCCCCAGCCGACGGCGGTGAACCAGGACAGCGGGCTGGTCTTGGTGCTGGCGCGCAGGGCGTGGCGCAGCACGGTGGCCTCTTCCTTGCGGGCCCGCCGGTCGGTCGCTCCGGTGCCCGCCCGGAGCACGGCCCGCAGGAGGTCGGCGCTGGTGAGGGCGACGGCCTTGCCGAGTGCGGGTTCGCGGCACAGGGCGGCCAGGGCCTCGCGTTCGGCGGCCAGGGCCGGTTCGGCGGCGGCGTCGAGCTCGGCGAGGAGGGTGGCGCGGGCCGCGCGCAGGGCGGTCCAGGCGGCGAGCCGCGGCACCCGCGCCGGCAGGTCGCCCAGGCGGGCCAGCAGGGCGGGCCGGGGTTCGCGCCCGTTGTGCAGGGCGCGGCGCAGCGGGAGGACGACGTCGCGGTGGAAGCCGGCCGGGTGGCCGTCCCGGCTGTCGTGGAGGTCGTCGCACAGGGGGGCGGTGGTGCGCAGCAGCTCCGTTTCGAGCCGCCGCAGGCGGCCGAGCAGGGTACGGAACCGCTCGGCGTCGGGGCGCTGCGCGGGGTGGGCCAGCACCGTGGCGCGGACCAGCGCGCAGGGGGCGGACCGCACCCGGTACGCGTGGCCGTCGGCCGCGGTGCCGGCCTGCGACGGCTGCGACCGCGGTAATCGCTGCGGCATGGACTCCCCCGTTCCGGTTGGTGGTGGCGCGGTGCGCGGGCCTCCCGCCGCACGCGGAGTGCGGCGGGAGGCTGCGTGCGGCGAGAGGCGGTGGAACGGCGGGGTCAGAAGGTCGGGTAGTCCATCTGGGGCTTGGCGCAGGAGGAGGAGCCCTGGCAGGAACACGAGCCCCAGGACGCTCCCCCTTCGGGCAGGGCGGCGGTGTCGCGCATCGAGGTGACGGTGAGGTCGCCGAGGTCGAGCTCCAGGTCCTGGAGGTCGAAGGCGGCGGCGGGTGCGGTGTCGGACATGGGTGTCTCCCGGAAGTGGAAGCGATAGCCGAATGTGCACGGAACGAAATCGGCAGCCCGCGGGCCTCTTTTTTCAGTGCCCGGGGCTGCCTTTCGAGGGGAAGTATGACAAGCCAAACAGAGCGGCGGCAAGCATCGGGGAAATATGCCGGAACCCCCTGCCGGCCCACTCCCAACACGGCTCAAAACACGTGTTCTACCTGCTCAGAGGGGTCCAGAATCCAGCCATCCGCACACCCGTGAATACACCGGTGAACATTCAATTGAATGATGTCAGCACCACGTCAGCAACGCATCAGGGATGCGTCAGAAATCCCGGCTCCAGCATGAAGGCCGCATCACGCGAAGGCCAAGCACCGGGAAATGCGGTGACGCCTTCGGCCGACGGACACGTACGTCAGCCCGCGTGGACGTGGGGGCGGCGGGCGCGGTCGGATTCGGCCTCGCGGATGACCTCGCGGGTGACGGGGGCGACCTCGCCCTGGCCGAAGAGGAAGAACCGCAGGAAGTTGGCCATCGGGTTGCCCTCGGTCCACTCGAAGTAGATGTGCGGGCGCTGGCCCGTCGCGTCCCGGACGTGCAGGAGCAGGGCCGCGAGCGCGTTGGGGACGGTGGAGCTCTCCAGGGTGAGGACCCGGTAGCGGTCGTGGAGGACCTCGCCGCGGACCTTCAGGCCGGATTCGAACTCGGACGGGTCCAGGACGGTGACCTCGACGAACATCACGTCGTCCCCGGGCGGGATGTCGTTGTCCTCGCGGATCTGCTCGACCTTGTCCCGGTACTCGGCCTTGTCCCGCCGGTCGGGCTCGTTCGCGATGAACCGTATGGTCCGGTTGGCGGTGTCCCGGATGAAGCGCTGCGCCATGTCGTCGAGTTCGACGTGGGTGACGCGCAGCTCGAAGACCCGGGCCAGGCGGGACAGCAGGGAGAGGGCCATGATGCCCGCGATGAAGCAGGCACCGATCTTCACGCCGTCGGGCCGCTCCGCCACGTTGACGGCGGTGGTGTAGACGAAGACGGCCGAGATGATCCCGAAGCCGATGGTCCAGCCGCGTTCCCCGGCCCGCCGGGCGGCGATGGTCACGGCCACCGCGGCCGAGGTGATCAGCACCAGCACACCCGTGGCGTACGCGCCGCCCTGCGCGTCGACGTCGGCGTCGAACAGCCAGGTCACCAGGAACGCGATCAGGGTGAACACGATGACCATCGGGCGCAGGGCGCGGGCCCATTGCGGGGCCATGCCGTAGCGGGGCAGGTAGCGCGGCATCAGGTTCAGCAGGCCCGCCATCGCCGAGGATCCCGCGAACCACAGGATCAGGATCGTGGAGATGTCGTAGACGGTGCCGAAGGCCGAACCCAGGTACTCGTGCGCCAGGTAGGCGAGGGCGCGGCCGTTGGCCTCCCCGCCCGGCTGGAACTGGGCGGCCGGGATCAGCAGGGTGGTGATCAGGCTGGAGCAGATCAGGAAGACGCTCATGATCACGGCGGCCGTGGTCAGCAGCTTCTTGGCGCCGCGGATCCGGCCGGCGGGCTTCTCCTCGGTGTCCTCGGGATCGCCCTGCACGTGCGGCATGACCGCCACGCCGGTCTCGAAGCCGGAGAGGCCGAGCGCGAGCTTCGGGAACACGACGAGGGCGATGGCGATCATCATGAAGACGTTGCCGTGCTCGGCGGTCAGCGCGGTCGTCCAGTCGGTGATGACCTGCGGTTCCGTGAACACGTTCCACAGCCCCACCGCCACCACGACGACGTTCAGGCCGAGGTAGGTGGCCACCAGGACCACCGCCACGCCGATGGCCTCGCTGAACCCCTTGAGGAACACCGCGCCGAGCAGCGCGATCATGATCAGGGTGATCAGCACCTCGTGCCCGTGCAGGGTGGAGGTCAGGTGCGGGTTCTCCACCAGGTGCGCGGTCGCGTCGGCCGCCGAGAGGGTGATGGTGATGAGGAAGTCGGTCGCCGCGAACCCCAGCAGCGTCAGGACGAACAGCTTGCCCTTCCAGAACGTCAGCAGCCGCTCCAGCATGGCGATGGAACCCTCGCCGTGCGGACTCTCCTCGGCCACCCGCCGGTAGACCGGCAGCGCACCGAACAGGGTCAGCAGGACCAGCACGATGGTCGCCAGCGGCGACAGCAGACCGGCCGCGAGGAACGCGATGCCGGGCTGGTAGCCGAGGGTGGAGAAGTAGTCCAGGCCGGTCAGGCACATGACGCGCCACCACGGACGGCCGTGGGGCTGGGCCGCCGCCTCCTTGGCGGCGGGCGAACTGTCCTGGGCGGTCAGGCCTTCCAGCATCCACGCGCGCAGGCGCGTCGTGCGGGCAGGGGTGGCCATCGTGGGGGGCTCCTGTCGTGCGGCATGAATCAGCCGTCGGCTGCGGCATCGACGGCTGAGTCAGCGTACGCAGTCCGATCATTTATGCACGTTAATAGGCCAATCCTGACGCGTCCTTAACGCGAATGGCGGGATCGGGCCACGAGCGGGAAGCCGGGACGAAGCCGGCCTCCCGCGGGCGCCGTCCGGGCGGGGTCGCCGGGGTGCGGGGTGCGGCCGAGCGGCCCTTTGGGCGGGCGCTTTCGGGTGACTCCCGCCGCACGGCTCGGACGCGGTGGCGGCCGGGTACCCGACCATTTCGGGCGGCCGGTCATGTTCCGGTCACGAGCCGCCGATCAGGCCGGGAACCACACCGTCGTGGCGCCGGGCCGCCGCTGGGAGACCCCGTGTACGTCCTGCTCGTCGCGAGCGCCTTCAACAGCCTCACGCAGCGAGTCCACGCCGAACTGCGCGACCACGGCCACCGGGTGGCCGTGGAACTCGCCCTGCCCGGGGTCTGCCTGGCCGAGGCCGTGCGGCGGCACGACCCCGACCTGGTCCTCGCCCCCATGCTCAAGACGGCGCTCCCCGCGGAGGTCTGGTCGGCCCGCACCTGCCTGATCGTCCATCCGGGGCCGGTCGGCGACCGGGGTCCGTCCTCGCTGGACCGGGCCGTGCAGGAGCAGGCGACCCGCTGGGGCGTGACCGTGCTCCAGGCCGGGGCGGAGATGGACGCCGGTGACGTGTGGGCCGCCGTCGAGTGCCCCCTGCCGCCCGTCGGCAAGAGCGACCTGTACCGGGGGGAGATCGCCGACGCGGCGCTGCGGGCCGTGCTGCTGGCCGTCGAACGGTTCGCGTCCGGCACCCACACCCCCCTCCGCCAGGACCCGGCCGCCGCCCGCACCCTCCCCTACCTGCGCCAGGACGCCCGGCGCATCGACTGGGAGAGCGACTCCACCGACCGCGTCCTGCGCACGCTGCGCGCCGCCGACTCCCAGCCGGGCGTCCTGGACGAGCTGCTGGGCGGCGAGTGGTACCTGCACGGCGGCCACCCCGAGCACCGGCTGCGCGGCCGCGCCGGCGAGCTGCTGGCGACCCGGGCCGGGGCGGTCTGCCGGGCCACGGCCGACGGCGCCGTGTGGATCCCGGAGCTGCGGGCCCGCCGGGTGCCGGGGCGGGCCGCCCCGGTGAAACTGCCCGCCACCCTCGCGCTCGGCGACCGGCTGCCCCCGCTGCGGGAACACCCCGCGCCGCCTGCGCACGCGGACGCCCGGGGCCGTACCTGGGCCGACATCCGCTACCGGGAGGAGGGGCAGAGCGGGTTCCTGTCCTTCGCCTTCCCCGGCGGTGCGATGAGCACCGCGCAGTGCCGCCGGCTGCTGGACGCGTACCGGGCCGCCTGCGCCCGCCCCACCTCGGTGCTGGTCCTCGGCGGCGGCCGCGACTTCTTCTCCAACGGGATCCACCTGGGCGTCATCGAGGCGTCCGCCGACCCGGCCCGGGAGTCCTGGGACAACATCAACGCCATGGACGACCTCGTCGAGGCGGTCCTCACGACCACCGACCGGCTCGTCGTCGCCGCGCTCGGCGGGAACGCCGCCGCGGGCGGGGCGATGCTGGCGCTCGCCGCCGACGAGGTCTGGTGCCGATCGGGCGCGGTGCTGAACCCGCACTACCGCCTGATGGGGCTGTGCGGCTCCGAGTACTGGACGTACACGCTGCCGCGCCGCGTCGGGGCCGCCGCCGCGGACCGGCTGACCTCCGAGGCGCTGCCGGTGAGCGCCGCCGCCGCGCAGCGGGCGGGGCTGGTCGACCGGACCCTCGACTGCGCGCCGCAGGCCTTCGCGGGCGAGAGCGCGCGGCTGGCGGGGCACCTGGCGGCGCTGCCCGCCGCCCAGTCCCGGATCGCCGCGAAGAAGGCCCTGCGGGAGCGCGACGAGGCGGCCCGGCCGCTGGCCTCGTACCGGGAGGCGGAGCTGGCCCTGATGCACGCCACCTTCTTCGACCCCGCGGCCCCGTACCACGCCCTGCGCCGTGCCTTCGTACGCAAGGAGACGCCGGACGCCACCCCGCCCCACCTCGCCCGCGCCGTTCCGGAGCGGCCCGCCCCGGCCGTCACCTCACTGGCCGTACATGACGGAGCACCCGGGGCCCGGGGCTGTTAGCAAGAAAGGTGTGGCCGGGGCAGACCGGCCCGCCGCGCACCCCGCCCCGAACACGTCCCCGCACCTCCCGAAGGAGGCATCCGCATGGATGCAGCACCGTCCGCCCCGGCAGAGGACCCCCCGATCCACATTCTCTGGATCAACGCGGGGCTGAGCTGCGACGGCGATTCCGTCTCCCTGACGGCAGCGATGCAGCCCAGCATCGAGGAGATCGTCATGGGCGTCCTGCCCGGACTCCCCAAGATCGCCGTGCACTGGCCCCTGATCGACTTCGAATGCGGCCCCGTCGGGGGCGCGGACACCTTCATCGAGTGGTTCTTCAAGGGCGAGCGGGGCGAGATCGACCCGTTCGTGCTGGTGGTCGAGGGATCGATCCCCAACGAGAAGATCAAGCCCGAGGGCTACTGGTGCGGGTTCGGCGACGACCCGGAGACCGGCCAGCCCATCACCACCAGCGAGTGGATCGACCGGCTGGCCCCCAAGGCCCTGGCCGTCGTGGCCATCGGCACGTGCGCCACGTACGGCGGCATCCACGCCATGGAGGGCAATCCGACGGGCGCCATGGGCGTACCGGACTACCTCGGCTGGGACTGGACCTCGAAGGCCGGGATCCCGATCGTGTGCGTGCCGGGCTGTCCGATCCAGCCCGACAACTTCTCCGAGACCCTGACCTACCTGCTGTACCAGGCGGCGGGCTCGGCGCCGATGATCCCGCTGGACGACAAGCTGCGCCCCACCTGGCTGTTCGGCGCCACCGTCCACGAGGGCTGCGACCGCGCCGGCTACTACGAGCAGGGCCAGTTCGCGCAGACCTACGACTCCCCCAAGTGCCTGGTCAAGCTGGGCTGCTGGGGTCCCGTCGTCAAGTGCAACGTGCCCAAGCGCGGCTGGATGAACGGCATCGGCGGCTGCCCGAACGTCGGCGGCATCTGCATCGCCTGCACGATGCCCGGCTTCCCCGACAAGTTCATGCCGTTCATGGACGAGCCCCCCGGCGCGAAGGTCTCCAGCAAGGCGAGCGGCGCGTACGGCGCGGTGGTCCGCAAGCTCCGTGCGATCACGGCGCACACCGTCGACCAGGAGCCGAAGTGGCGCCAGAGCGGCCGGACGCTGACGACGGGCTACCGCCCGCCCTGGTGACCGGCGCCGTCCTCCCCGCACCGAACGCACCAACCCCCGCACCGAAGAAGGGTCACGGCAGACACGATGACACCGAAGACGAAGGCGGCCGGCGACGGCAGCGGCCTGGTCGAGATGGCCTGGGATCCGATCACCCGGATCGTGGGCAGCCTCGGCATCCACACGAAGATCGACTTCAAGCAGAAGCGGGTCGCGGAGTGCTACAGCACCTCGTCGGTCTTCCGCGGCTACAGCGTCTTCATGCGCGGCAAGGACCCCCGCGACGCGCACTTCATCACCAGCCGGATCTGCGGGATCTGCGGTGACAACCACGCCACCTGTTCCGTGTACGCGCAGAACATGGCCTACGGGGTGAAGCCGCCCCACCTCGCCGAGTGGATCATCAACCTGGGCGAGTCGGCGGAGTACATGTTCGACCACAACATCTTCCAGGAGAACCTGGTCGGGGTCGACTACTGCGAGAAGATGGTCCGCGAGACCAACCCGGGCGTCCTGGAGAAGGCCGAGCGCACCCCGGCCCCGCACGCCGGCGAGCACGGCTTCAAGACCATCGCCGACATCATGCGCTCCCTCAACCCCATCGAGGGCGAGTTCTACCGCGAGGCCCTCCAGGTCAGCCGGTACACCCGCGAGATGTTCTGTCTGATGGAGGGGCGCCACGTGCACCCCTCCACCCTCTACCCGGGCGGCGTCGGCACCATCGCCTCCGTACAGCTCTTCACGGACTACATGAGCCGCCTGATGCGGTACTGCGAGTTCATGAAGCGCGTCGTCCCGCTCCACGACGACCTCTTCGACTTCTTCTACGAGGCCCTGCCCGGGTACGAGGAGGTCGGCCGCCGGCGCGTGCTGCTCGGCTGCTGGGGCGCGCTCAACGACCCCGAGCACTGCGACTTCACGTACGCCAACATGACGGACTGGGGCCGCAAGATGTTCGTCACCCCCGGTGTGGTGGTGGACGGCAAGCTGGTCACCAACGACCTGACCGAGATCAACCTCGGCATCCGCATCCTGCTGGGCAGTTCGTACTACGACGACTGGGAGGGCCGGGAGCAGTTCGTCACGCACGACCCGCTCGGCAACCCGGTCGATCCCCGCCACCCGTGGAACCAGCACACCATCCCCGCCCCGCAGAAGCGGAACTTCGACGACAAGTACAGCTGGGTGATGTCGCCGCGCTGGTTCGACGGCAAGGACCACCTCGCGCTGGACACCGGCGGCGGCCCCATCGCGCGCCTGTGGTCCACGGCCCTCTCCGGGCTGGTGCAGACCGACTACGTGCAGGCCACCGGCCACAGCGTGGTCATCACGCTGCCGCGCACGATGACCAAGCCCGAGACCCGCTTCGAGTGGAAGATCCCGAAGTGGAGCAACGCGCTGGAGCGCAACCGCGCCCGCACGTACTTCCAGGCGTACGCCGCCGCCATCGCCCTGCACTGCGCCGAGAAGGGGCTGGCCGAGGTCCGCGCCGGGCGCACCCAGACCTGGGAGAAGTTCGAGGTGCCGGACGAGTCCATCGGCGTGGGCTTCACCGAGGCCGTGCGCGGCGTCCTGTCGCACCACATGGTGATCCGCGACGGCAAGATCGCCAACTACCACCCCTACCCGCCGACCCCGTGGAACGCCAGCACCCGCGACACCTTCGGCACGCCGGGGCCGTACGAGGACGCCGTGCAGAACACCCCGATCTTCGAGGAGAACTCCCCGGAGAACTTCAAGGGCATCGACATCATGCGCGCGGTGCGCAGCTTCGACCCGTGCCTGCCCTGCGGGGTCCACATGTACGTGGGCGGCGGCAAGACGGTCAAGACGATGCACGTCCCCACCGGCCTGAGCGGACTGGGCGGATGAGCGCCGCCCTGGACGCCCGGCAGGCGGGCGTGCGCGTGGAGGAGGTCCTCGACGGACTGGCCTGCGGCGGGGACCGCAAGGCGAGCGCGGCGGCCGAGGAACTGGTACGCGTGCTGATGGACTTCTACGGGGCCGGGCTCGCCCGGATCGTGGAGCGGCTCGGCGCGGACGCGCTCTCCCCGCTGCTGGACGACGAGCTGGTGGCGAGCCTGCTCTCCCTGCACGACCTGCACCCGGAGGACGTCCACACCCGCATCGGGCGCGCCCTCGGCTCCGCGGGCGACCCGGTGGAGCTGGTCGGCTTCGACGAGGCCACCGGTGTGCTGCGGGTACGCCCCCGGGCGGCCTCCGGCGGCTGCGGCTGCGGTTCCACGGACGCTTCCGGGCCGGCCCTGGAGGACGCGCTGGCCTGCTTCGCCCCCGAGGTGCTGGCGGTGGAGGCCGAGCCCGCCCCGGCCCCGCAGCCGCCCCTGCTGCAGATCGGCACCCGGCCGCACACCCCGGTGCGGGTGCCGTGACGGCGCCCGGCCTCCTGGCGGGCGCCCCGCGCGGTCTGCGCCGGTTCGCGGGCCCGCGTCCGCCCCGCCCCGAGAGCTGCGAGCTGTGCGGGACCGCGGTGGCCGAGGACGGCCACCGCCACCTGGTGGAGACCGAGAAGCGGACGCTGGTCTGCGCCTGCACCGGCTGCGCCCTGCTGTTCGACCGGCCGGGCATCGTGACGGGCCGGTTCCGCGCCGTCCCCGTCCGGTACCTGGCCGACCCCGGCCACCGGCTCGACGACGGCGCCTGGGAGCTGCTCCAGATCCCGGTCGGCGTGGCGTTCTTCTTCCGCAACGCCGCGCTCGACCGGCTGGTCGCCCTGTACCCGAGCCCGGCGGGGGCCACCGAGAGCGAACTCGACCCGGAGGTCTGGCAGAGCGTGCTCGGCACGGGCCGGCTGTCGGCGCTGCTCGAACCCGACGTGGAGGCGCTGCTGCTGCGCCGCTCCGGGGGCCGCACCAGCTGCCACCTGGTCCCGATCGACATCTGCTACGAGCTGGTGGGGCGGATGCGGCTGCTGTGGCAGGGCTTCGACGGCGGGGCCGAGGCCAGGGCCGCGCTGGACGCGTTCTTCGAGAAGGTCGAGCAGCGCTCCCGGGTCCTGGCGCAGGAGCCGGTGTCATGACGGGCGCCACCGATCTCGCCTTCTCCTGTACCGGTGTGCGCGCCGACCCGTACGCCGCCGGCCCCACCCTCGTCTTCCGGCTGCGGATCACCGCCGGGGCGGGGGTGCGGGTGCACGCGCTCGCCCTGCGCTGCCAGGTGCGGATCGAGCCCGCCCGGCGGAGCTACTCGGGCGGCGAGGCGGAAGGGCTGGCCGACCTGTTCGGGGAGCGTTCCCGCTGGGGCAGCACCCTGCTGCCCGTGCAGTTCGCCCAGGTGGCGCTGATGGTGCCGAGTTTCACCGGGGAGACCGAGACCGATCTGGTCGTCCCCTGCACCTACGACATGGACATCGCGGCCACCCGCTACTTCAGCGCCCTGGAGGAGGGGGAGGCGCCGCTCCTGATGCTGTTCTCCGGCACGGCCTTCACCGGCGACGGAGGGTTCCGGGTCGAGCCGGTGCCCTGGGACCGCGAGGCCTCGTACCGGATGCCGGCGGCGGTGTGGCGGGAGATGGTCGAGCAGCACTTCCCGGGCTGCGGCTGGCTGCGGCTGCCGCGCGACCTGATGGCGGAGCTGCTCGCCTTCCGCTCCCGGCACGCGCTCGCCTCCTGGGAGGCGACGGTACGGACGCTCCTCGAGTCGGCTCCCGGGGCCGCCCCGCCGAAGCCGCCCCCGCTGCGACTGGGCGCCGTACTGCCGCGCGTCACCGAGAGGACGGCTCCGTGACCGCCACCACCGAGCGGGACGCCCGCTTCGACACCGCCCGGCAGGTGGCGGACGCCGTCCTCTTCGAGGGGTACGTCCTGTACCCGTACCGGGCGTCGGCGGCCAAGAACCGGCTGCGCTGGCAGTTCGGCGTCCTCGTGCCGCCCGCCTGGGCCCCCGCGCACGGGGAGCACTCCTTCCAGCGGACCGAGGTCCTGATGGAACCCCGGGGCGAGGCGACGCTCTCCCTGGAGCTGCGCTTCCTGCACGCCCGGCGCCGCACCGTGCACCGGCGCCGCGAGGACGGCGGCTTCGACGAGGTCGCCGAACTGCGCCTGCCCGACCGGATCCTGGTCCCCTGGGACGAGGGCGCCGAGGAGCGGGTGGAACTGTCCGTCCCCGTGGCCTCGCTGGCCGGTGACGGGCTCGTCCTGCCCTTCGCCCGGCCGGCCCGCGAGGAGACCGAACCGGTGCTGGACGCCGGGGGCCGCAGCGTCGGCCGGCTCGTGCGGCGCACGGCCGGGGCCGAGGGCGTCGTACGGGTGTCGGCCGCCGAACTCGACGGCCCGTACCGGGTGCTGAGGCTCACCGCGGTGGTGGAGAACACCAGCCCCTGGACCCCGCAGGACGGCGCGGACGCCTCCCGCGAGGCGGCGCTGCCGCGCTCGCTGGTCGCCGCCCACCTCCTGCTGGGGCTGAGCGCCGGATCCTTCCTGTCGATGACCGACCCGCCCGAGTGGGCCAAGGGGGCCGTCGCCGCCTGCGACAACCGGCACACCTGGCCGGTGCTGGCGGGCGGGCCCGGCCGCGCCGACGTGGTCCTGTCCTCCCCGATCATCCTGGAGGACCACCCCGCCATCGCGCCCGAGAGCGCCGGGGCGATGTACGACGCCCTGGAGATCGACGAGATCCTCGCCCTGCGCACCGCGACCCTCACCGAGGAGGAGAAGCGGGAGGCGCGCGGGACGGACGCCCGGGCGGCCGCCGTGATCGAGCTCGCCGAGTCGATGCCGCCCGAGGTGCTGGAACGGCTGCACGGAGCGGTACGCGGCCTGCGCGAGATCACCGGCCCCGACGCCTTCGACGGGCCGCCCGCGCTCACGGAACCCCCCTCCGAGGAAGCGGTGTTCCGGCCCGACACCCCCTGGTGGGACCCGGCGGGCGCCGACCCGGCGGGCCCGCCCCCGGACCGGATCCCGGTCGACGGGGTCCTGGTGGGCGAGGGCAGCCGCGTACTGCTGCGGCCCGGCCTGCGCCGCACCGACGCCCAGGACCTGTTCCTGCGGGGCCGCGCCGCCCTGGTCGAGGCCGTCCTGCACGACGTCGACGGCGGGGTGCACCTCGCCGTCACCGTGGAGGGCGACCCGGGCGCCGACATCCGCCGCGAGCAGGGCCGGTTCCTGTACTTCCAGCCCGACGAGGTCAGCCCCCTGGAGGACGCGTGAGCGGCGCGGTACTGGTCGCCGGGATCGGCAACGTCTTCCTCGGCGACGACGGCTTCGGCGTGGAGACGGTGCGCGCCCTGTCCGCCCGGCCCCTGCCCGGACACGTCGAGGTGGCGGACTTCGGGGTGCGCGGCGTCCACCTCGCCTACCAGCTCCTCGACGGCTACGACACCCTCGTCCTGGTCGATGCCACGGCGCGCGGCGGCGCCCCCGGCACGCTGTACCTGATCGAGGCCGCGGAGGCGGGCTCGGTCGCCCCCGGGGCCGCCGTCCTGGACGGCCACCACATGTCCCCCGACGCGGTCCTGGCCCTGCTGGGCACCCTGTGCGCGGGCACCGGCTCCACCCCGCCGCGGCGCACGCTCGTCGTCGGCTGCGAACCCGCCTGCGTCGAGGAGGGCATCGGGCTGAGCGCCCCGGTGGCCGCCGCGGTGCCGCAGGCCGTACGGATGCTCCTGGAGCTGCTCCGCGACGAAGCCCCGTACGGGGCCGACGGGGACGCCGTCCCCGTCGGCGCCGATGAACCGACCCTCCGTGAACCGAGGAGAACCCCATGAAGAAGGCCGTCTTCGGCGCAGCCGCCGTGGTCCTGGTCGCCGTACTCGCGCAGGTCCTCCCCGACATCAAGCGGTACCTGCGCATCCGCTCCATGTGAGCGCGGGTCCCCGGACGCCCCGCCGCCCGAATGGCGTACGGGGCGTCCCGCGCGTCGGCGAGCCCGCCCGCGCCGCCCGTGTCCTGCCGGTGTAATGAGCCCCGGCAGGACGGAGTCCGATGCACGAGATGTCGATCGCCATGGCCGTCGTGGGCCAGGTGGAAGAGGCGGCGCGGGCAGGTGCGGCGAGCGCCGTGAGCCGCGTCGAGCTCCAGGTCGGGGAGTTGGCCGGCGTGGTACCGGACGCCCTCGCCTTCTGTTTCGAACTGGCCTGCGCCGGGACGGTCCTCGAAGGGGCCGAGCTGGTCACGCGGTCCGTGACGGCCCGTGCGCGCTGCGGCGCCTGCGCGGGCGAGTGGCCGGTGGGCATGCCGCCGGACCTGTGCTGCCCCGCCTGCGGCCGGGCCACGGAGGTCGAGCTGCTCTCGGGGCGGGAACTGCGCGTCCTCAACGTGACCTGGGAGGACGCCGAGGACGGCCCGCCCGCGGTCCCCTGCCGCGAACCGATCTCCGAGGAGGCCTGAACCATGTGCCGAGTGGTCGACCTGCACCAGGCGGTGCTCACCAAGAACGACGGGGCCGCCCGCTCCCTGCGCGCCGCGCTCGCCGCGCGCGGAACGGCCGTCGTCAACCTGCTGTCCAGCCCGGGCAGCGGCAAGACGGCCCTGCTGGAGCGGGAGTTGACGCTGGCCCGGGAGCGGGGGGTGCCGGTTGCCGCCCTGACCGCCGACCTGGCCACCGAGAACGACGCGCTGCGGCTGGCGCGTTCGGGGGTCCCGGTCAAGCAGGTGCTCACGGACGGGCTCTGCCACCTGGAGGCACCGATGC
>NZ_JBHWBP010000073.1:0-29232 GCF_042735575.1 Streptomyces sp. NPDC059564
CCGGAGGCCCGGGCCGTGAGGCGGCCCGCCGGGGGCCGGGCGGCGGTCCCGGAACTGAGGGGGATGTGGATCGCCTCTGTGGAGAACGTCGACTGGCCCTCCGAGGCCGGGCTGTCCGCGCGGGAGCAGCGCGCGGAGCTGGTCTCGCTCCTCGACACGGCCGTCGAGCGGCGGCTGAACGCCGTGTTCCTCCAGGTCCGGCCGGCGGCCGACGCCCTGTGGCCCTCGACCAAGGAGCCCTGGTCGCAGTGGCTGACGGGGGTTCAGGGCCGGGACCCGGGCTGGGACCCGCTGGGCGCGGCGGTCACCGAGGCGCACGCGCGGGGCCTGGAGCTGCACGCCTGGTTCAACCCGTACCGGGTGGCCAACCACACCGACCCGACCCGGCTCGTCTCCTCGCACCCGGCCCGCCGCAACCCCGGCTGGACCGTGCCGTACGGCGGGAAGCTCTACTACAACCCCGGGCTGCCGGAGGTACGGGCCTTCGTGCAGGAGGCGATGCTCGACGCGGTCTCCCGCTACCCGGTCGACGGGGTGCACTGGGACGACTACTTCTACCCGTACCCGGTGGCGGGCCAGGACTTCGACGACGACGAGGCCTACGAGCGCCACGGGGCCGGCTTCGCCTCCCGCGCCGACTGGCGCCGCCACAACACCGACACCCTGGTGCGGGAGATGTCGGCCCGCCTGAAGACCGTCCGGCCGGGGGCCCGCTTCGGCGTCAGCCCCTTCGCGGTGTGGCGCAACAGCGACCGGGACCCGCTCGGCTCGGACACCCGGGCCGGGGTGGAGACGTACGACGATCTCTACGCGGACACCCGCAAGTGGGTCAGGGAGCGCTGGATCGACTCCATCGTGCCGCAGGCGTACTGGCAGATCGGCCACCCGTCCGCCGACTACGCGACCATCGTCGAGTGGTGGGCGCGGACGGTCTCGGGGACCGGGGTGGCCCTGTATGTGGGGGAGGCGCTGTACCGCTGCGACGCCGGCAGCTCCACGCCCGCCTGGCGGGATCCGGCGGAGCTCTCGAAGCACCTGACCCTCGCCGGGCGGTACGCCGAGGTCCGCGGCCACGTCTACTTCTCGGCGAAGCAGGTGGTCGCGGACCCCAATGGAGCGATGGCCAGGGTGGTCGCCGACCACTACACGACGACGGCGCCGCCGCGTTGAGTCAGTTCGGGGGCTCCGCGGGGTGCTTCACCACGCAGTCGGGGCCCGGGGACATGACTGCCTCGTGGCCGTCCGCGAAACGGACCCGGTAGGGAGGGGTGCCGTTCTCGCCCAGTACCTGAGTGATCTCGCCCAGCTTGTCGTGCTGCCCTACGACTCTCCCGTGCTGCACCAGCTGGTCGCCCTCGGTCGCGCGCATGTGCTGACCTCCTCGGAGCCGGTCGGAATCCGTGACAGCAGTTTACGGCGATTCGGGCGGATTGGTGCCGGTGAGGCGGGCCCTCAGTTCCGCTGGGTCACGGCGATGCACACCAGGACGGCGCACGCCGCGGCCGGGGCGGCGGGGGAGAGGTGCTCGCCCAGCAGCGCCACCGACCACACCAGGGTCAGCAGCGGCTGGGCGAGCTGGAGCTGGCTGGCCCGCGGGGCGCCGATCTCGGCCATGCCGCGGTACCAGACGTACAGGCCGAGGAAGGTGGAGCCGGCCGCCGCCCACACCAGGCCGGCCACCCCGTGGCCGGTCAGGTGCACCGGCTCGTACGCCAGCCCCAGCACGGCCCCCGTCACGCTCAGCGGCAGGCACAGCACCAGCGCCCACCCGATGACCTGCCAGCCGGGCAGGACGCGGGCCAGGCGCCCGCCTTCGGTGTACCCGGCCGCGCACACCAGCAGCGCCCCGAAGAGGTAGCCGTCGCCCGCGGCGAGGGAACCGCCGCCGCCCGCCAGGGTGAAGCCGAGCACGACGGCGGCCCCGGCGAGGGCCGCCGCCCAGAACCGGCCCGAGGGGCGGATCCCGGTACGCAGGGCGGAGACGGCGGCGGTGGTCAGCGGCAGCAGGCCCACCACGACGGCGGCGTGCGAGGTGCTGGAGGTCCGCAGCGCCAGCGTGGTCAGCAGCGGGAAGCCGACCACCACCCCGCCCGCCACGACCGCGAGCCCCGCCCAGTGTTCCCGGCCGGGCAGGGGCACCCGCCCGGCCAGCAGGAAGACGCCCGCGATGGCGGCGGCGAGGGCACTGCGCAGGGCGACGAGCGACCAGGGGCCGAAGCTCTCCAGGCCCCAGGCGGTGGCGGGGAAGGTCAGCGAGAAGGCCACCACGCCGAGCAGTGCGAGGACGGTGCCGCGGCGCGCACCGCTGGTGCTGCCGGTCCGGACCGCTATCGAGGCGAGGGGAGTAGCGCTATTCTTGGCTGTCATGTACGAGCGTAGCAGTGTGGCGGAGCTGGCAGAATCCCTGAGGTCCGAGCTCGACCGCTATCCGGTGGGTGGAAAGCTCCCGTCGAGTCGGGCTCTGGTCGAGCGGTACCGGGTCAGTCCGGTCACCGTCTCCCGCGCCCTCGCGCAGCTCGCGGCCGAGGGCCTCGTGGTCACCCGGCCCGGCGCCGGGGCGTTCCGCACCCGGCCGCGCACGGCGGAGCCCGCGCCCGGGGACACCTCCTGGCAGGAGGTGACCCTCAGCGCGGAGGGCGCCGGAGAGGTCGTGCCCCGGTCCGTGGACGCCTCCGGGGTGCTGGTGTGCCTGAACACGCCGCCGACCGGGGTGATCGGGCTCAACAGCGGATACCTCCACCCCTCGCTCCAGCCGGAGCGGGCGATGGCCGCCGCGCTGGCCCGGGCCGGACGCCGTCCCGGAGCGTGGGGGCGGCCGCCCACGGAGGGGCTGCCCGAGCTGCGCGACTGGTTCGCGCGCGAGATCGGCGGGGCCGTCGCCGCGGCCGACGTGATGGTCACCGCGGGCGGGCAGAGCGCGCTGACCACCGCGCTGCGGGCGCTGGCCCCGCCGGGGGCGCCGGTCCTGGTGGAGTCCCCGACGTACCCCGGGCTGCTGGCCATCGCCCGGGCCTCGGGCTGCCGGCCCGTACCCGTACCGGTGGACGCGGACGGGGTCCGGCCGGAGCTGCTGGCCGCCGCGTTCGAAGCGACCGGTGCGCGGGTCTTCGTATGCCAGCCGCTGTTCCAGAACCCGACGGGTGCGGTGCTGTCCGCCGCGCGCAGGCCCGAGGTGCTGCGGATCGCGCGGGCCGCGGGGGCCTTCGTGGTGGAGGACGACTACGCCCGGGCGCTGGGACACGAGGACGCCGGGCCGCCGCCCGCCACGCTGGCCGCGGAGGACGCCGACGGTGTGGTGGTGCACGTGCGTTCGCTGACCAAGGTGACCTCGCCCAGCCTGCGGGTGGGCGCGCTGGCCGCGCGGGGGCCGGTGCTGGATCGGCTGCGCGCGATCCAGGTGGTGGACACGTTCTTCGTGCCCCGGCCGCTCCAGGAGACCGCCCTCGAACTGGTCGGCGCGCCCGCCTGGCCGCGCCATCTGCGGGCCGTCGCCGCCGAGTTGCGCCACCGCCGGGACGTGCTCGCCGGGGCCCTGCGGCGGGATCTGCCCGGGCTGGAGCTCGTGCACCTGCCGTCGGGCGGGTACCAGCTGTGGGTACGGCTCGGGGAGGGTCAGGACGACGCGGCCTTCGCGGCGGCGGCCCTGCGCGCGGGGGTCGCGGTCGCGCCCGGGCGGCCGTTCTTCTGCGCCGAACCGCCGGCCGCGTACGTCCGGATGAGCTTCGCAGGGGTGTCCGGGCCGGGGGAGCTGCTGGAGGCCGTGCAGCGGCTGCGGGCCGCCCGGTAAATCCCGTTGAGGCGGCCCGGGTCCCCGCCTAGCCTGCCCGTCATGACCGCCATCATGATCACTCCGCTTTCGCGCCGCCCGGAACTGGCCGGCCGGCTCTGGGACATGGAGGACTCCTGGCCGGAGTTCGCCGCCCAGGACCCGCTGGGCTCGTTCCTCTACCCGCGCATGGTCGCGGAGTTCCCCGACTACGTCTGGGTCGCCACCGACGGGGACGCCGTGGTGGCCCGGGGCTTCAGCGTGCCGTTCGCCCTGCACGCCGGGGAACGCGCGGGGCGGCTGCCCGCGCACGGCTGGGACCGGGTCCTGCTGTGGGCCTTCTCCGACCAGCGGCTCGGGATCCGGCCCGACACGGTCGGCGCCATCGAGATATCCATCGCCACCGGCCGCCAGGGCGAGGGCCTCTCCGGCCGGATGCTGGCCGCGATGCGCGAGGGCGCACGCGCCGCGGGATTCGCCGAGCTGGTGGCCCCGGTCCGGCCGAGCGGCAAGCCCGCCGAGCCGGACGCCCCGATGGCGGAGTACGCGTACCGCACCCGCGAGGACGGCCTCCCGTACGACCCGTGGCTGCGGGTCCACGTGCGCGCGGGGGCGGTCATCGACTCGGTGGCCCCGCTCTCCATGACCATCGGCGGCACGCTCGCCCAGTGGCGGGAGTGGACGGGGCTGCCCTTCGACACGGCGGGCCCGGTGCGCGTCCCCGGGGCGCTGGCGCCGGTGCACTGCGAACCGGAGCGCGACTTCGCGGTCTACGTCGAGCCGAACGTGTGGGTCCGCCACCGGCTGGACGGGGCGGAGGCGGGCCGCTAGCTTGAACGCGTTCAAGTCGGGCGGGTCAGGGGGGCGGCGGCCATGGGAGCCGAGATGACGGCGGCGGTCGCGGTAGCCGACGGCGGATCGCGCCGACCGCGGTGCGACCGCATCGGCATGCGCGACCGAGTCCCGTCGCACGACCGTGTCCGGTCCGGCGACCGGATCCACCCGTGGCAGTTCGCGCTCGCCCTGTGCGCGGTGCTGGTCCCGCTGCCGCCCGCCATCGGCTTCGCCCGCTTCATGGACGGCCCCGGCCAGCCGTTGGCGGTCGGCGTCACGGCCGCCTTCGTGGCGCTCCCGCTGCTCTTCCACCACCGCCGGGACGACTTCGCGCGGGCCGCGCGGATCATGGCGGGCGCGCTCCTGCCCTGGGCGTGCGCCGGCGCCCTGTTCGGGACGGCGGTCTTCTTCCTCGCCGCCCCCCTGCTGCTCCTGGCCTCCTTCGCGGACCCGCGCCGCAGGCGGGTGACCGCCGCCGCCGTCTTCGCGTCCGGTCTCCTGCTGACGGCGGCGGTGACGGCCCTCCCCGGTTACTGGCAGGGCTCCTGACCGGTCGGCGCGAGCGTCTCGTGTTCATTCCTGCCGCAGGCCGGTGATCAGGTCGTGGGGCAGGCCGTGGGTGTCGTGGAGGTAGTGGAAGTCCTCGTCGGTCAGCGGGCCCCGGAAGCGGGGGCGGGCGAGCACCTGCCGGCCGCGTTCCAGGAGCCGGCGGAACCGGCGCTCCTCCTCGGCCAGCGTCCGCAGGACGTCGCCCGGTCGGACGTCCTGCCGGAAGTGGTCCAGGGTGTGGCGGACCAGTTCGTCCGGCAGGTCTTCGACGCCGCGCGAAGGGTCGTCCCGCCACAGCACGGTGAGCACCCGCCGCACCAGGCGGCGCAGCACGTAGCCGCGTCCGGTGTTGGCCGGGCGCACGCCGTCGCCGAGCACCACGACGGCCGAGCGCAGGTGGTCGCAGACCAGGCGCAGCGACGGTTCGTCCAGGGGCCACAGCGTCGGTACGAGCCGGCGCCAGGGCTCGAACACGTCGCACTCGTACACGGAGGACGTGCCCTGGAGCAGTGAGGCCAGCCGCTCCAGGCCGAGTCCGGTGTCGACGTTGCGCTGGGGGAGCGGGACGAGGGAGCCGTCGTCGAGCCGGCGGTGGCTCATCGTGACGTGGTTCCACACCTCCACCCAGCGGTCGTCGCGGGTGGGTGTCGACCGGGGCGGGCCCTCCCCGCTCCACAGGAAGATCTCCGAGTCGGGACCGCACGGTCCGACGGGCCCGTTGGACCACCAGTTGTCCTCCACCGTGAGCTCGACGGGGACCCCGTGGCCCTGCCACAGCTCCAGGGAGGCGGTGTCCGGCCCGGTCTCGCCGTCGCCGGCGTAGACGGTGGCGTGCAGCAGGCCGGGATCGACGCCCAGCCCCTCGGTGAGCAGGCCGTATCCCCAGTCCAGGCTGAGCGGGCCGGCGTAGTCGCCCAGCGACCAGGTGCCGAGCATCTCGAAGACCGTCAGGTGCGTGGCGTCGCCGATCTCCTCCAGGTCCGTCGTGCGCAGACAGCGCTGTACGTTGACCAGCCGCCTGCCCAGCGGATGGGGGCGGCCCTCCAGGTACGGGGTGAGGGGGTGCATGCCGGAGGTGGTGAAGAGCACCGGGTCGCCGGGGGGTGGCAGCAGGGTCGAGCCGGTGATCCGGCGGTGGCCGCGCTCCTCGAAGTACTCGACGAACGTGTCGACCAGGTGTTCCGTCAGCATGGGGTGGGCTCCTTCGCGTCGTGGCGGGGGAGGCACCGGAGAACGGAACCGTTCGGTCACCGGCCGGGGACAGGGTCACCACGGCACCACCGACGGACCGTTTCCGGTCGCCGGGGGAGGGGAAGGTCAGGCGGCGGCAACCGGCGAGCTGGTCGCTCGCGCGGTCGCGGTGGTGCTGGGGCCGTTGACGTTCATGCGGGTGACCATAACGCGGCCCTGCCCGCCGGAGCATCCGAATTTCCCCCGCCGCCGCAACGGCCCGCCCGGCGGGGTGCGTCAGGGACGGCTGTGCGGTCCGGGGTCGTGGAGTGCGGGCCGGGACCAGGGGGCGTCGGGTTCGGCGGACTCCGGGCGCAGCCCGAGTTCGCGGAGCTGGTTGACCGCCATCATGGCGGTGAACATCGCGTTGGGGTTGGCGCCGCCGACCCCCAGTCCGGCGACGGCTTCCGCGTAGCGGGCGGTGAACGCGCTCGGCCGGACCCGCCCGCTCTCCCCGGTCAGGCCGAGCGCCGCCGCCTGCAGGGCGGTGGCCTGCTCCAGCAGCCCGTCCAGGTGGGACACCGCCGCGGCGCCGCGGCGCACGGCGAAGGTGTGTCCGTCGGTGAGGATCGCGGCTTCGTTCTCCTCGAAGAGGAGGGCGACGGCGCCGAGCACGGTCTGGATCTTGAGCTGGTCGGCGTCGGCCATGGCGCCACAGGCTCCGTTGCCCTCGTCGGACAGGTGGAGGACGCCGTGGTCCCGCAGGTGCACGATCACGTGCCCGGCGCAGTGGCCCTGGCTGCGCAGCACGCGGACCGCGCCGTCGGCGAAGGTCCAGCCGGTGAACCGCTGCGAGCCGATCCGGATCCGCTCCAGCGGCCGCTCCTCGTAGGTCCGGGTCGTCGCGCCGAAGGGCCGCATCGGCTGGAAGAGCGACACCACCTGGCCGGCCAGTGCGGACGGCGCGGGAAGCGGCGCCAGCCCGGTGATGCGGTCGAAGGACGACACCCAGTACGAGGCCGGGTCCCGCATCTGGTCGAGGTCTGCGGCGGGGACGTAGTGCTCGGCCGGCACGCCCAGCTCGTCGGCCAGGTCGTTGTTGGCGACGTGGTCGAGATGGCCGTGCGTGGTCAGCACCAGGGCCCGGGACCAGGGCCCGACCCGGTCGGCCGCTTCCCGCAGTGCCGCGCGGAAGGCCGCCGTGACACCGGTGTCGACCAGCACCAGGGTGTCGCCCGCCCGGTGCGCCAGGGCGTTGGCGACGTCCGGCTGGTCGTGCCCGACATCCAGTTCCTGCCCGAGGACCAGCACGGTCCGGTCGTCGATCGCGACCAGGTCACCGAGCGCGGCCATGGATCCTCCCGCGGTCTCCTCCCCGAGCCTTCTGCCGCCGAGCGTACGCCGCACCGGGCGCGGTGTCCCCGGGAGCCGAGGGGGCTGCGTGATTGCATAAAAGTGCAGAGCTACGTATAGTCATGCCATCGAAGAGGAGGTCCGATGGTGGTACGTGTCGCGGTGGCCGGAGCGAGCGGGTACGCGGGTGGTGAGCTGCTGCGCCTGCTGCTCTCGCACCCCGAGGTGGAGATCGGCGCGCTGACCGGGCACTCCAACGCCGGACAGCTCCTCGGCACCCTACAACCGCACCTCGGGCCGCTCGCCGGACGGACGCTGGAGGCGACCACGCCCGAGGTCCTCGCCGGTCAGGGCCGTCGGCATGATGTGGTGTTCCTCGCGCTGCCCCACGGGCAGTCCGCCGCCGTCGCCGCGCAGCTCGGCGACGACGTGCTCGTCGTCGACATGGGCGCCGACCACCGGCTGAAGGACTCCGCCGACTGGGACAGGTTCTACGGCGCCCCGCACGCCGGGACCTGGCCCTACGGCCTCCCCGAGCTGCCCGGCGGCCGCGCCGCCCTCGTGGGGGCCAAGCGGATCGCCGTACCCGGCTGCTTCCCGACCGCCGTCTCCCTCGCGCTCTTCCCCGCCTACGAGGCCCGGCTCGCCGAGCCCGAGGCCGTGATCGTCGCCGCCACCGGCACCTCCGGCGCGGGCAAGGCCCTCAAGCCGCACCTGCTCGGCTCCGAGGTGATGGGCACCGTGACCCCGTACGGGGTCGGCGGCGTCCACCGGCACACGCCGGAGATGGTGCAGAACCTCTCCCCGTTCGCCGGCGAGCGGGTCTCCGTCTCCTTCACCGCCACCCTCGTCCCCATGGCCCGCGGCATCCTCGCCACCTGCTCGGCGAAGGCCCTGCCCGGCACCACCGCGGCATCGCTGCGCGCCGCGTACGAGAAGGCGTACGCGGACGAGCCCTTCGTCCGCCTGCTCCCCGAGGGCGTCTGGCCCACCACCAAATCGGTGTACGGATCCAACGCCGTCCACCTCCAGGTCGCCCACGACGAGTCCGCCGGGCGGATCATTGTCATCAGCGCGATCGACAACCTGACCAAGGGCACCGCCGGCGGCGCGGTGCAGAGCATGAACATCGCCCTCGGGCTCCCCGAGGCGCTGGGTCTTTCCACGATCGGAGTCGCACCGTGAGCGTCACGGCAGCACAGGGATTCACGGCGGCGGGCATCGCCGCCGGGATCAAGGCGAACGGCAACCCGGACCTGGCCCTCGTGGTCAACAACGGGCCCCGACTGGCGGCCGCGGGCGTCTTCACCTCCAACCGCGTCAAGGCCGCGCCCGTGCACTGGTCCGAGCAGGTCCTGCGCGGCGGCACCGTCAGCGCGGTCGTCCTGAACTCCGGCGGCGCCAACGCCTGCACCGGCCCCAAGGGCTTCCAGGACACCCACGCCACCGCCGAGAAGGTGGCGGCCGTCCTCGGCGGCGAGCACAACGCCGGTGAGGTCGCCGTGGCGTCCACCGGTCTGATCGGCGTCCTGCTCCCCATGGACAAGCTGCTGCCGGGCATCGACACGGCGGCGGCGGCCCTGTCCGCCGACGGCGGCGAGGCCGCGGCCATCGCCATCAAGACCACCGACACCGTGCACAAGACGGCCACGGCCGCCGGGGACGGCTGGACCGTCGGCGGCATGGCCAAGGGTGCGGGCATGCTCGCCCCGGGCCTGGCCACCATGCTCGTCGTCCTCACCACCGACGCCGACCTGGACAGCGCCACCCTCGACAAGGCGCTGCGCGACGCCACCCGCACCACCTTCGACCGGGTCGACTCCGACGGCTGCATGTCCACGAACGACACCGTGCTGCTGCTGGCCTCCGGCGCGTCCGGGCAGGTGCCCGCGTACGGGGACTTCGCGCAGGCCGTACGGACCGTCTGCGACGACCTCGCCCGCCAGCTGATCGGCGACGCCGAGGGCGCCAGCAAGGACATCCGCATCGAGGTCATCGGCGCGGCGAGCGAGGACGACGCGGTCGAGGTCGGCCGGTCCATCGCCCGCAACAACCTGCTCAAGTGCGCCATCCACGGCGAGGACCCGAACTGGGGCCGGGTGCTGTCCGCGATCGGCACCACCAAGGCCGCCTTCGACCCGGACCGGCTGGGCGTCGCCATCAACGGCGTCTGGGTCTGCAAGAACGGCTCGGTCGGCGAGGACCGCGACCTGGTCTCCATGAAGGACCGCGAGGTCCGCATCACCGCGGACCTGTCCACCGGCGCCGAGTCGGCGGTCATCTGGGCCAACGACCTGACGGCCGAGTACGTCCACGAGAACAGCGCGTACTCCTCATGAGCACCGCGCGCAAGCACACGGCCCTGCCCAAGGCGGAGATCCTCATCGAGGCCCTGCCCTGGCTCACCCGGCACAACGGCAAGATCGTCGTCATCAAGTTCGGCGGCAACGCCATGATCGACGAGGACCTGAAGGCCGCCTTCGCCCAGGACGTCGTCTTCCTGCGCCAGGCCGGCCTCAAGCCGGTCGTCGTCCACGGCGGCGGCCCCCAGATCAACGCCCAGCTCGACAAGCAGGGCCTGGTCAGCGAGTTCAAGGCCGGACTGCGCGTCACCACCCCCGAGGCGATGGACGTCGTGCGGATGGTGCTGGCGGGCCAGGTCCAGCGCGAGCTGGTCGGGCTGCTCAACCAGCACGGGCCCCTCGCGGTCGGCATGACCGGCGAGGACGCCCACACCATCACCGCGACCAAGCACAGCCCCGAGATCGACGGCGAGCGCGTCGACATCGGCCGGGTCGGCGAGATCACCGCGATCGACACCGGAGCGATCGAGGCCCTGCTGGCGGACGGCCGGATCCCGGTGATCTCCTCCATCGCGCGCAGCGCCGACGACCACCACGTGTACAACGTCAACGCCGACACGGCGGCCGCGGCCCTCGCCGCCGCGCTGGGCGCCGAGACGCTGATGGTCCTCACCGACGTGGAGGGCCTCTACGCGGACTGGCCGAACAGCGACGAGGTCATCAGCCGGCTCACCGTGAGCGAGCTGGAGAAGCTGCTGCCCGAGCTGTCCAGCGGCATGGTCCCCAAGATGGAGGGCTGCCTGCACGCCGTCCGCGGCGGCGTCGGCACCGCGCGGGTGATCGACGGGCGGGTCCAGCACTCGATCCTGCTGGAGATCTTCACCGACGAGGGAATCGGCACGATGGTCGTGCCCGACGAACAGGGAGGGGCCCGGACGTGACCGGCAATCAGGACTACGCCGCCCGCTGGCAGGGCGCGCTGACCAACAACTACGGCACCCCCGCGCTGGCCCTCGTACGCGGCGAAGGCGCCCAGGTCTGGGACGCCGACGGCAAGCGGTACACCGACTACGTCGGCGGGATCGCGGTCAACGCCCTCGGCCACGCCCACCCGGCGATCGTCGAGGCCGTCACCGCGCAGATCTCCACCCTCGGCCACGTCTCCAACCTCTACGCCTCCGAGCCGGTGCTCGCCCTCGGCGAACGGCTGCTCCAGCTCTTCGGCCGCGAGGGCCGGGTTTTCTTCTGCAATTCCGGTGCGGAAGCGGTCGAGGCCGCCTTCAAGATCGGTCGGCTGACCGGGCGGACCCACATGGTCGCCACCACCGGCGGCTTCCACGGCCGGACCATGGGCGCCCTCGCGCTCACCGGCCAGCCGAAGAAGCAGGAGCCGTTCCTGCCCCTGCCCGGCGAGGTCACGCACGTCCCGTACGGCGACGTCGAGGCCCTGCGGGCCGCCGTCACCGAGGAGACGGCCATCGTCGTCATCGAGCCGGTCCAGGGCGAGAACGGCGTCGTCGTCCCGCCCGCGGGCTACCTCACGGCCGCCCGCGAGATCACCCGGGCCACCGGCACCCTGCTGGTCCTCGACGAGGTCCAGACCGGCATCGGCCGCTGCGGCCAGTGGTTCGAGCACCAGGCCCACGAGGGCGTCGAGCCCGACCTCGTCACGCTCGCGAAGGGTCTGGGCGGCGGCCTCCCCCTCGGCGCCGTGGCCGCCTTCGGCCCCGCCGCCGACCTCCTGCAGCCCGGCCAGCACGGCACCACCTTCGGCGGGAACCCGGTCGCCTGCGCCGCCGGACTCGCCGTGATCGACACCATCGCCGCCGACGGACTGCTCGACCGGGTCAAGGCGCGCGGCGAGCGGCTGCGCTCCGGAATCGAAGCCTCCGGCCACGGGCTGGTCTCCCACGTCCGCGGCTCGGGCCTTCTGCTGGGTATCGTGCTGACGGAGCCGCTCGCACCGCAGGTGCAGCAGGCGGCTCAGGAAGCCGGATTCCTGGTCAACGCGCCCGCCCCCGACGTCGTACGGCTGATGCCCCCGTTCGTCATCACCGAGGCCGAGGTCGACGCGTTCGTCCGGGCGCTGCCCGGCATCCTCGACGAAGCGGGACGATCCGGAGAATGAGACGACGATGAGCCAGGCGCAGGAACACGAGCAGAGTGGCCCGTCCGTCCCGCAGACCCGCACCGCCCGCCACCGCCGGATCGTGGACATCCTCAACCGGCAGCCGGTCCGCTCCCAGAGCCAGCTGGCCAAACTGCTCGCCGACGACGGACTGAGCGTCACCCAGGCGACGCTCTCCCGCGACCTCGACGAGCTGGGCGCGGTGAAGATCCGCAACACCGGCGGCGAGCTGATCTACGCGGTCCCCAGCGAGGGCGGCTTCCGCACCCCGCAGGCCCCCCTCGGCGAATCGGCGAAGGAGGAGCGCATGCGGCGCCTCTCCGGCGAGCTGCTGATCTCCGCGGAGGCCTCCGCGAACCTCGTGGTCCTGCGCACCCCGCCCGGCGCGGCCCAGTTCCTCGCCTCGGCGATCGACCAGGCCGAACTCCAGGCCATCCTCGGCACGATCGCGGGCGACGACACCCTGATGCTGATCAGCCGCGACCCGGCCGGCGGCCAGGCCCTGGCGGACCACCTCCTGCGCCTGGCCCAGAAGGAGAGCTGACGGGCGCGGGCGGTCAGTCGCAGCTCTGCACCGGAACGGCGCTGACCAGCCCGCTCAGCGGCAGCACGTGTCGGGCCTTCACCGGCCCCTTGCCGACGTTGACGACGATCTCCTGCGCACCGGCGCGCAGCAGTTCCCCGCACACCTCGGCCCGGTCGGTGGTGACCCGGACGAGGTTGCGGGCGGGCGGCTCCGAGGTACCCCACAGGAGTACGAGGGCACCCGCCGCCAGAGCCACCCCGGCCACGCAGCCCACGGCCGCCCAGCGCAGCGACCGGGTCACCCGTACGATCTCGCCCTCGGTCCACCGCCGCAGGGCCTGGCCGCCCAGCAGGATGTCCTCACCGGGCCGCCCGTGCGCGGCACGGGCGGCGAGCAGCATGCCGGTCAGCAGCAGGACGTACGCGGCGGCCACCATCGCGGTGGCGGCCGCCCCGGCCCCCCGGGCGGCGCCCGCCAGGCTGTCGGGGCCCTTGACGACGGTCAGCACGGCGAGCAGTCCGGTCAGCCCCGTGAGTCCCGTACGCCACCCCTCGGCCTGCCGGCGCAACTGGCTGAGCTGCGTGAACTCCAACTCCCGCGCCAGCTGCGCCCACCGGCGCTCCGACGGTCCGCTCACGGAGCGCTCCGGATCCGCCAGTCGGCGCCGCATCCGATGAACACGGCCTCCGCGGGCATCCCAGGGTGGGCGTGGCCGCATTCGCAGAAGTGCGCCTCGGAGCGCAGGGGATCGGCCGCCTCGGCGGGCCGGGTCCGCGCACCGGCGAACCAGCTCCGCAGCCCCTTCGTACCGAGACCGGGCATGCCGTACCGGTAGGTGGTGGCCGTCGGCCCGCCGCAGCGGGGGCAGGTGCCCCGCACGGCGAGGCCGTCGCCGTCGGGGGTGGGGGAGACGGAGAACCCGGCGGCCTCGACCTCACCGAGCGAGGATTCGGCGTAGCCGAGGCCGACGAGGTGTGCCGTCGGGGTCGGATCGGTCGTCGTCACGGCGTTTCCTCACATTCCGGTGCCGGGGGCACCTCTGACAGGTCCAGGCCGAACATCACGGCGTACAGTCCGAGGCGTTCCCGTACCCAGGCGGCGCTCTGGCCGACGGCCTCGGCGGCCTCCGCGATCCGCTCGGGCCCGATCCGGCCGTGCAGCGCGGGCAGCCGGCCGTCGCGGTGGACGGACAGCAGGATCAGGTCCTGCCACAGGGGAAGGACCTCGGGTGTCCGGATGACCGGTGGAGCAGTCGCCTCCAGGGGCAGGTACGGGACCATGCTCTGCCACGTCAGGCCCACCGGTTCGCCGAGCCGGGCGGCGATGCCGACCACGTCGAGCGGGCCGAGCGCGTCCGCGGGATCCGACACGCGGTACTCGCCGGAGAAGGCGAGCGCCTCCCGTGGACCGGGGACGGTGGCCGGCAGCGCCGCCAGCTGTGACTCCGACAGTTCCGGGATCAGGGCCCCGACGGCACGGAGACGGGCCAGACGGCGGTAGCCCTCGGTAGGGGCCAGGCGGGCGTTGCGGCAGTAGCCGATGAGACGTTCCGCGGTGAGCGGCGTCCAGCGGGGAGCCTCCATCCACTCGCCGTCGAACTCCTCGGGATCTCCGAAGTCGATCAGCGCGGCGGTCTCGTGCCAGGTGGGAAGGGTGTCGGAGAGCTCCGCCGGGAGCGCCGGGACCTTCAGGCCCAGCGGCTTGGCGAGGCGCCGGGCGGTCTTCCAGGCCCGGCCCAGGGGCTCCTTCTGCTCCTCGGCGGCGGCGAACAGTACGTCCGCGGTGGGGAGCAGCGGGTAGTCCGCGGTGCCCCACGCCGGATTCCGGCCCGCGAAGTAGTACTTGTCCCCGAGGGGCATCTCCTTCCAGGCCGCCAGCAGCTGTTCTCCGGCGCTCACCTCCACTCCCGCCCCTCGCAGATCGGTGAGTACCTCGGCCAGTTCGTCCTTCGATACCTGGCTCGGCCCGCAGTAGGCGAGGTCCCGCATGCTGAAGCCGTCCTCCAGCCGCAGACCCACCTCATGGGCGATCCGAGCGACGTCGGCCGTCGCCTCCTCCGGTATCAGCCGACCGGCCTTTGACTTGGACGGGTAGCGCCGCCGGTAGGCCAGCCCCACCCGGGAGGCCCAGAACCCGAGCTCCTTCTCCGCCTTGCGCAGGGTCAGCTCCCAGCGGCCCGCGTACGCGAGCGTGGCGGCCCAGGGCAGCGTCGCGGAGCCGTTCTCGTCCGTCAGCAGGAAGTGGCTGAGGAAGAAGCGCTCGTCGGCCGGCACCTCACACCACGCGAGCACCGTCTTCCAGTCGTGGGCGGGCCACCCGAGCCAGGAGAAGCGGGCGATGTGCTCGGTGACCTCACGGGGGCTGCGCCCGGTGAGCTCCGAGAGCGGCAGGACGTCCCACGGCTGACGGGCCGGGCGCCAGGTGTTCTTGGTGGCCTCGATGTAGAGCACGGCCATGTCCGCGTCGTCGCAGACGTGGTCGCGGTGGTGTTCGGGAACTTCGGGAACGGCCGCAGGCATCAGACCGGCGTAGCGCCGGCACCGTTCCGCCAGGTCACCGAGCGGGGTGCGGCCTGTGGCGGAGGCACGCACCAGGCCGCCCAGATCCGCGGGCTCGTGCTCGTAGGAGTTCCAGTCCTCGTCCAGGGTGAACGCCTGGTTCTTGGCTGCGAGCAGCCCCCTCGTCACTTGGTGATCGCGCCAGTCGGGGACCCAGTCCAGCCTGCCGACGGCACTGCGCGGTGGGGCGACGGCCGGCGCGGTGATGCGCAGCGAGCGCACGATCCGGACGATCTCTTCGACCGTCCGGTCCTGTACGTAGGCCAGGTCGACGAGTTTGCGCCAGTCAGCGGTGCGGGAGTTGGCCACGGCGCCCCACCCGGGCTCCGGCAGCGGATGCCCGGCGAGGCTGAGGGGAGGGGCGTCCAGGGGGTCGTGGAACGGCACCGAGTGGGCCGCGGCCCGCCACCCGAGACGGCTCGCGTCCTTCCTGTCGCTCGACTTCGGCCAAGACCGGACATCCGAGTCCGGCCCGAACCAGCCGACCCGGTCCAGTTCCACCTCCGGCCCGTTCGCCCTGACGGGGATGCTGAGGTCCCTGCCGCGCAGCACGTCCCACAAGATGCGCGCACAGCTCAGATCGGCGCTCTCCATGCCCCAGAGCCAGGACATGGTCAGCCCGCTCCACGACTCCAGGGCCGGCGCCCCCTCCCGCCACAACTCGGCCCTCCAGGCCCGGTCGTAGTCCTGGAGCTTGGTGCGGTTGACGCTCAGCTCCCCGGCGTGGGGGCCCGTGAGGTTCAGCACGTATCCGCGGGGCTTCTCGTCGGTGACGATGCCGTCGCACACGATCGCGCCCTGGCCGCCCACCCACCACAGGCTCCCGGGGACGGCCTCGACCGCGCCGCCCCGGCCGTAGGAGCCCTGGAGGACACCCGGCGGCCAGTGGTGGGAGGCGCCCGAGGCGTCCCGGGCCTCCAGCGGGAACTCGCTGACCATCACCAGCGAACGGAGCACCTCGACGCAGGACAACGCCCGGGCGCCCCGGCCGCGATGCGTGTGCAGCCGGACCCGGGTGCCGCCTTCCGGCATACCGTCGCCCGGTCCCTCGTAGTCCTGGATGCGGAACAGGCTCCCACTGCTGGATATGTGCACCAGCAGGGCCTTGGGCGCGGGCACGCCGTCCGGGCCCACCTGCCGCGTCACGATGGTCATCTCGTCGGCGAGCATGAAGTAGCTGAACACCCCGATGCCGAAACGGCTGTTGGGGTAGAGCCGCAGCCCGGGGTCGTGCCGCAGCCAGGCGTCCTGCTCGCGCCGGAAGCTCCGTGACTGCTCGAACCGCCGCCCGGCCCGGGTGAACGTGTTCCTCAGCTGCTCGACGCCCATGCCCACGCCGGTGTCCCGGCACTCCACGTACGGTCCGCGCTCGTCCTCGCCCTGGGTGAAGGAGATCCGGCCCTGCCAGCCGCCCGTCTCGTGGCCCTTCGCCTTGAGGTAGCGCAGGCGCATCGACCGGTACCGGCAGGCGTCCATGGCGTTCTGGTACAGCTCGCGCAGGGCCAGTTCCCGGCGGCCTTCGTAGAGCTGCTCGCCCATCAGCAGCTCCCGCACCTCGGTCTGCGCGAGCTGGAAGCGCAGCAGCGGCACGTCGTACGCGCGCCGGCCACGCGACTCCATGGGGCGCAGCCGCCGGTCGGTGACCCGGGCGGGCAGCGCCGCCAGCAACTCCGCGTCGCCCGCCGACTGCCAGGGGGCCTTCGTCAGCGACCCGGCCAGCTCGTCCGCGTGCTCGACGGCACCGGCCAGCGCGGCATGGACCGCCGGATGGGGGCATGCCACGTCCAGATGCAGTGCCTCGTCCTCCGGGTACCACTCGACGTCGTTCACGACGGCGACCGCGTCCTGAGGGAGCACCCCGTCCGGGACGGCGAGGTGCTCCGCGAGTACGTCGGGAAGCGCGCGGACGTCGAGCGCCAGGGCGGCGGCCAGGTGCAGGACCGCCGCCAGCGGCCGCACACGCACGGGCCGGGTCTCCCGGCCCGGGCGGACCCTGAGCGGCGTCGCGGGCAGCGCCTCCCACACCGGGCTCCGGCTGACGGCTGCGGCGAGTTCCTCGACCGCCCCCGCGAACTCGGCCACCCGGGCGGTCGAGCCGCCCTCGTCTCCGAGGAGTTCCGCGACGAAGGGTTCCACGAAGGCGGGCGGAACCGCGTGCTCGTCGGTCTCGAACTGCTCCGCGATCCACCGGTGGATCAGCCAGCCGGAGACGTTCTGGGCGTCTTCGACGAAGCTCTCCCTGAACAGGCTGTCGTCGATCTTCCTCGCGATGTGCGGATGGTGGTCGGCGACCTGCTCGTAGTACCGGCGCCCCGGGTCGCCTTCCGCCTGCTTCGACACAGACCACGGATGCACCTCCTTCGCCGCACTGAGCCGGTTCGCCCAGGCCGCCTCGTGCAGGATCGGTGCGGCCGCCAGCACGGCCGCCTCCACCGCCGACAGCGGGGCGTCCGCGGGAAGCAGCCGGGGGAGCAACTTGCCCAGCATCCGTACGGGGAAGGCGTCGTCCGCCCAGGGGTCCGGCTGCCGCTGCTGTGCGCGGTGCACCGTCTCCGCGCTGTCGGCCACCAGCTTCTCCACCGCCCTGCGGAAGCGGTCCGCCTCGGCGGCCTCCGACTCCGGGACCCGGTCCCACAGCGGACACTCCAGCACCGCCCGCTGCCAGGACTCCAGCAGCCGGCGGCCTTCGCACACCACCGTGGCCTGGATCCGCGGATCGTGGTCGTTGCCGTAGCGCACGCCGGGCCGCTGGACCAGCCCGTGGGCGTGCGCGGCCTTCCGGGTCCAGGCCGCGGCCGCGGCGTACACCTCCCCCGCGGTGCGCGCCGCGGTCAGTGGCCGCATCGCCTCGGCGAGGCCGAGCGTGAAGAAGCTGCCCTCCTCGGTGTGCCCACTGACCTCGCCCGCACGGCAGCCGGTCAGGACCACGAAGCGCCCGGTGGGCGGGCCCTTGAGGATCGTGCTTTCGAACCAGACGCCGCCGGCGTCGTCCGGCATCGGCGACCGGCAGGCGTCCACCGTCCACAGCACCGTGCCGGCCCGGCACTTGGCGAGGTACGGGCTGACGTCGGCCGGCACGAGGCTCTGGATCACGTGGGGCTGGTCCCAGTCCTCGTCCCCTTCGGCGGGAGCCAGCCCGTCGTGCGGTACGAGGTAGTCGGTGTCCCCGATCCGGACGCCGTGGCCGGTGAAGTGGATCAGGAGGGTCCCGTCGAGGGGCACGTCCCGGCTGATGGCCGCGATCGCGGACGTGATGGCCGCGCGGGTCGCCTCCTCCAGGATCTCGACCTCGTACTCCGACGCCCGCAGGGAAGAGGCCAGCGCCCGCAGATCGGCGGCGACCGGCTTCTCCAGCGAGGCGAAACGGCCGCTCGCCCCCGGCGTCGTTCCCACCCCGATCAGCAGAGCCTTCCGTGTCCTGCCCATGTCCCCTCCCCGTGGTCCGGGGACATGATCTCAGTACCGGGTCACCGCCAGCGGGCCGGAGTCCGTGCCGATCGCGATGTGCGGGCGGCGGCGGGGGTTCGCCCAGCGGAGCAGGGCGCGCATGGCGTGGCGCGGGACCGAGACGCAGCCGGCCGTCGCGCCCTTGCCGTCGACGTGCAGGAAGATGCCCGCACCCCGGCCGCGTACGGGCCGGTCGTAGTTGAAGGCGATGACCAGGGCGTGCTCGTACTGCTGCCCGTACGCCGCCAGGTGCTCGGCCTCGCCGGGCGCGCAGTCGGCGGGGAGCGGCTCCGTCCAGCGGTTGTACTCCGCGGCGGCGTTGTCCTGGCACCACCAGGAACGGTCCGTCACCCGCCGGTACCGGTACGCCGTTCCGGCCGGCGGCCGCGCGATGCCGAAGGCGTACGGGAGTCCGTACAGGCCCGTCGGCGTGGTGTTCGTGCCCTGGGTCCGCGTCCCGCCCTCGGTGAGGCCGTTCGCGCCGAAGCGGGCGGGCGCGCTGCCGGCCTCGTACCACCGGCCGGCCCGCCGGTCCCACCAGGTCAGCCGGCCCGTCGTGGAGCCGGGCTCGGGCGCCACGGCGGTGATCAGCTGGCTGCCGCCGCCGGTGTCGGCGAGGCGTGCGGGCAGCGGGCCCGGGTGCCCGCCCGGCGGGGGCAGGACGGCGAGGATCAGCGAGCCGGTGAGCAGAGCGGTACGCAGCACACGTCAGACGGTACGGGCCGGGAGGGGCGGGGGCGGCGCAGGCAGGCCGTCGAGGCTCGCCACGCCTCGATTGACGAAACATACGGAGTAATGCATAGTTATGCCTGTCGTTGAATGCACCGTAAGGAGAACCCCGTGACCGAGCGCGTCGTACTCGCCTACTCGGGCGGCCTGGACACCTCCGTCGCCATCGGCTGGATCGCCGAGGAGACGGGCGCTGAGGTCATCGCCGTCGCGGTGGACGTCGGCCAGGGCGGCGAGGACCTGGACGTCATCCGCAAGCGCGCGCTCGACTGCGGTGCGGTCGAAGCCGAGGTCGCGGACGCCAAGGACGAATTCGCCAACGAGTACTGCCTCCCGGCGATCAAGGCGAACGCCCTCTACATGGACCGCTACCCGCTGGTCTCCGCCCTCTCCCGGCCGGCCATCGTCAAGCACCTCGTCGCCGCCGCCCACAAGCACGACGCGACGATCGTCGCCCACGGCTGCACCGGCAAGGGCAACGACCAGGTCCGCTTCGAGGCCGGCATCGCCGCCCTCGGCCCCGACCTCACGTGCATCGCCCCGGTCCGCGACTACGCGATGACCCGGGACAAGGCCATCGCCTTCGCCGAGAAGGCGAACCTCCCGATCGCCACCACCAAGAAGTCCCCGTACTCCATCGACCAGAACGTCTTCGGGCGGGCCGTCGAGACGGGCTTCCTGGAGGACATCTGGAACGCCCCGATCGAGGACATCTACGAGTACACCTCGAACCCGGCCCTGCAGCGCGAGGCCGACGAGGTCGTCATCTCCTTCAAGGCGGGCGTCCCGGTCGCCATCGACGGCAGGCCCGTCAGCGTCCTCCAGGCGATCCAGCAGCTCAACGAGCGCGCCGGCGCCCAGGGCATCGGCCGGATCGACATCGTCGAGGACCGCCTCGTCGGCATCAAGTCCCGCGAGGTGTACGAGGCCCCGGGCGCGATCGCGCTGATCACCGCCCACCAGGAGCTCGAGAACGTCACCGTCGAGCGCGAGCTGGCCCGCTACAAGCGGCAGGTCGAGCAGCGCTGGGGCGAGATGGTCTACGACGGCCTGTGGTTCTCCCCGCTCAAGCGGGCGCTGGACGGCTTCATCAACGAGGCCAACCAGCACGTCACCGGCGACATCCGGATGACCCTGCACGGCGGCCGGGCCGTCGTCACCGGCCGGAAGTCCGACGAGTCGCTGTACGACTTCAACCTCGCGACCTACGACTCGGGCGACACCTTCGACCAGTCCAAGGCCCAGGGCTTCATCGAGATCTTCGGCCTTTCCTCGAAGATCGCCGCGCGTCGCGACCTCGCCTGAGTCGTTACCGCAGTACCAAGGACGGCTCCCCGTTACCTCCGCGGCGGGGAGCCGTCCGTACATCCACCCCTCTTGAGGAGCAGTAGCTGTGAGCAGCAACAACGGTGACGTCCGGCTCTGGGGCGGCCGGTTCGCCGACGGGCCTTCGGAAGCCCTCGCGAAGCTGTCCGCGTCCGTCCACTTCGACTGGCGCCTCGCGCCCTACGACATCGCCGGCTCGCGCGCCCACGCCCGTGTGCTCGCCAAGGCGGGCCTGCTCACGGCCGAGGAACTCGACCGCATGACCGAGGGCCTGGACCAGCTGGAGGCCGCCGTGGCCGACGGCTCCTTCACCGGCACCATCGCCGACGAGGACGTGCACACCGCCCTGGAGCGGGGCCTGCTGGAGCGGCTCGGCCCCGACCTCGGCGGCAAACTGCGCGCCGGCCGGTCCCGCAACGACCAGGTGGCCACCCTCTTCCGGATGTACCTGCGCGACCACGCACGGACCATCGGCGGCCTGATCGCCGACCTCCAGGACGCGCTGGTCGGCCTCGCCGAGGCGCACCCGGACGTGGCGATGCCGGGCCGCACCCACCTCCAGCACGCGCAGCCGGTGCTGTTCGCCCACCACGTACTGGCCCACGTACAGGCCCTGTCCCGGGACGCCGAGCGGCTGCGGCAGTGGGACACCCGCACCGCCGTCTCCCCGTACGGCTCGGGCGCGCTGGCCGGCTCCTCGCTCGGCCTGGACCCCGAGCAGGTCGCCGCCGACCTGGGCTTCGAGCGGGGCTCGGTCGGCAACTCGATCGACGGCACGGCCTCCCGCGACTTCGTCGCCGAGTTCGCCTTCGTCACCGCGATGATCGGGATCAACCTGTCCCGGATCGCGGAGGAGATCATCCTCTGGAACACGAAGGAGTTCTCCTTCGTCACCCTCCACGACGCCTTCTCCACCGGGTCGTCGATCATGCCGCAGAAGAAGAACCCGGACATCGCGGAGCTGGCGCGCGGCAAGTCGGGACGGCTCATCGGCAACCTGACGGGGCTGCTCGCCACCCTCAAGGCCCTTCCCCTCGCCTACAACCGGGACCTCCAGGAGGACAAGGAGCCCGTCTTCGACTCCTGCGACACCCTCGAAGTCCTGCTCCCCGCCTTCACCGGCATGATGGCCACGCTCACCATCAACCGCGAGCGGATGGAGGAGCTGGCCCCTGCGGGCTTCTCCCTCGCCACCGACATCGCGGAGTGGCTGGTCAAGCAGGGCGTGCCCTTCCGGGTGGCGCACGAGGTCGCCGGTGAGTGCGTCAAGGTCTGCGAGGCCGAGGGCATCGAGCTCGACCAGCTGACGGACGACCAGTTCGTGAAGATCTCGGAGCACCTGACCCCCGAGGTCCGTACCGTCCTCAACGTGAAGGGCGCCCTGGCCTCCCGCAACGGCCGCGGCGGCACCGCCCCGTCGGCGGTCGCGACCCAGCTCACCGAGCTGAAGGCCGACCTGGTCATCCAGCACGCCTGGGCGATCCACAAGCAGTAGGTCCCGGCCGGGGGCGGGGGAGCGGATGGGCTCCCCCGCCCCTTCGGCATGCGTCAGGCGCAGACGACGCTGATCGAGAACGGCCGGTCGCTGTCCACGGCCGCGTTGCCGGCGGCGGACGGCGTCGCGGTGCGGATGAAGAGGGTGTTCCCGTTCACCTGGCCGACCAGGATGGACGAGCTGCCCGGCCCGGGGTCGTTCCCGCCGTTGGTGTTGATGGTGCCCAGGAGGGCGCACCCGTTGAGGCTGGACGACGTGGTGATGTTGTAGCGGCCGCCGCCGAAGTGGTTGACCGTGCCGCTGATGCCCTGCCCGCCCAGGATCTGTCCGTTCGCGGCGACCTTGGCCCAGGCGGTGGTGGTGGCCGCCGCCCGGGCGGCCTGCTGCGGTTCGGCGGACGCCGACGCCACGGCGACCGAACCGCCGATCGCGAGCGCCACCACTGCGGCCCCGAGGGCCAGCTTCTTGGATCCGTTCATGGTTCTCTCCCTGCCGAAGAAATGAATCGGTGCGGGTGGCCCACCCCGGGTAAGGGCTCACCGGGGAGGACTCTCCTCCCTCCCGGGCAGGCCGGAGAAGGCTTGGCGGCGACGGCCACTCGAAATGATCAAGTCGTCCCGCGCGGGCACATCATCGTCGGCGTGCACGGGTAGTGATCGCCGAATCACCCCGTGTGTTCGGCCGATCGCCCTCCGGCCCAGTCGGCCAGTGCCTCGAAGTCGGCGCGCGTCAGGCCGATCCGCTCGTCGATGCGCAGCAGCAGGGCGTGGGCCGGGTGGCGCTGGTCCACGTACTCGTGGTCCATCGCCGTGATGTCGTCGTCGATCCAGGCGAAGGGCCGCCCGGCCGCGTACTCCAGGACGTACTGGGTCTTCCAGCAGGTCCCGCGCGGTGCCCGGCCGTGCATCTGCGGCCAGTCGACGAACGGGAGCCGGGGCAGGCCCAGTACGGGGCCTATCCAGTCGTTGGCCTCGTCCTTCCACGTGGTGGCCCAGACGAGCTCGTACGCGTCCGCGAGCGCGAGCAGCTCGGCTCCGTGGGCGGGATTCAGCCAGACCCGCAGCGGCTTGCCGTGCCCGGCGACCGTCCAGCCCGTCGGGCGCATCCGGTGGGTGGTGTAGCCCTCCGGGCGCCGCTCGGGCTTGGCGGCGTAGGGGTTCAGCGGGCCGTCGACGTCGATCAGCAGCAGGGGCTTCATCGGGACAGGATTCCTCTCCGGCCGCTCGGAAGCAGCCGATTTAACGATCGAATGAGACGGTGATGTCTCATTCGGGTTATGCTTGTCTCATGGCCATGGACCGTGACCAGGTGCTCCGCGATGCGGCCGCCCTGCTTTCCCGCAAATCGACCGCCACGATGGACGAGGTCGCCCGCGCCGCCGGGATCGGCCGTGCGACCCTCCACCGGCACTTCGCCGGGCGCGACGCCCTCGTACGGGCCCTGGAGGACCTGGGCATCCGCGAGTTCGAGGTGGCCTTCGACAACGCCCGCCTCGACGAGGGCACGGCGATCGAGGCGCTCAGACGGCTCGTCGCCGAGGCGGAGCCCAACGCCCAGCTGCTGGCCTTCCTCGTCACCGAGAACCAGCTCTTCGAGGGCGACGAGGTCAACGAGGGCTGGGCCCGCCTCGACGCCCGCGTCGGCGCGCTCTTCCGGCGCGGCCAGCAGGAGGGCGACATCAGGATCGACCTGAGCCCCGCCTGGCTCACCGAGGCCCTCTACGGCCTCGTCGGCACCTGCGCCTGGGCCGTGATGGACGGCCGGGTCGCCGCCAAGGACTTCCAGTACATGATCACCGAGCTGCTGCTCGGTGGCGCACGACGGAGCGTGGAGCAATGAGCCGTACCGAACAGCTGAACCGGCAGAAGGGGGCGGAGGGGAAGAGCCGGGGCCGATGGCTCGCGCTCTCCGTGCTCGTCCTGGCCGTGCTGCTGGTCGCGGTGGACGCCACCGTACTCGGACTCGCCACCCCTTCCCTCAGCGAAGACCTCAAGCCGTCCGGCACCCAGCTGCTGTGGATCGGCGACATCTACTCCTTCGTCATCGCGGGCCTGCTCGTCTCCATGGGCTCCCTCGGCGACCGCATCGGCCGCAAGAAGCTGCTGCTGGTCGGCGCCACCGCCTTCGGCGCCGTATCCGTGCTGAACGCCTACGCCACCAGCCCCGAGATGATGATCGTGGCCCGGGCGCTGCTCGGCGTGGCCGGCGCGACCCTGATGCCGTCCACCCTCGCGCTGATCCGGAACATCTTCCACGACCCGCGCGAGCGCAGCCTCGCCATCGGCATCTGGGGCGCCACCGCCTCGGCCGGCGCGGCCATCGGGCCCGTCGTCGGCGGAGCCCTGCTCCAGCACTTCTGGTGGGGCTCGGTCTTCCTCATCAACCTGCCCGTGATGATCGCCCTGGTCCTCGTCGGCATCAAGCTGCTCCCCGAGTCCAAGAACCCGGTCGCGGGCCCCTGGGACCTGGTCAGCGTCGCGCTCTCGCTCGTCGGCGTCATCGGTGTCGTCTACGCCGTCAAGGAAGTCGCCACCCACGGCCTGACCTGGGGCGTCTGCGCCGCCGCCGTCATCGGCGGAGCCTGCCTGTACGCCTTCGTCCGGCGCCAGTTCAGCCTGCCGTCCCCGCTGCTCGACATGCGGCTCTTCAAGCACCGCGGCTTCTCCGGCGCGGTCCTCGCCGACCTGCTGACCGTATTCGGGCTCTCCGGGCTGGTCTTCTTCCTCTCCCAGTTCCTCCAACTGGTCCAGGGCCGCGACCCCCTGGAGGCGGGCCTGGCCGAACTGCCCGCCGCCATCGGCGCGGTGGCCACCGGACTGGTCGCGGGCAGCTACGCCCGCAAGCACTCGGTACGCGGCATCGTGGCCGGCGGTCTCGCCGCCATCGGGCTGGCCCTGGCCGCCCTCACGGTGATCCACAAGGAGACCGGCTATCCGCTGCTCGGCGCGGCCCTGCTCTTCGTCGGCCTCGGCGCGGGCTTCTCCTTCACCGTCACCGCCGACGTCATCCTCTCCAGCGTGCCCAAGGAGCAGGCCGGTTCGGCCTCGGCCGTCTCCGAGACCGCGTACGAACTCGGCGCCGCCCTCGGCATCGCCCTGCTCGGCTCCATCGTGACCGGCGTCTACCAGTCCTTCACCGCCCCGGCCTCCGTGCCCGCGCCGGTGGCCGACGCGGCGCACGAATCCCTCGGCGGAGCCGTCGAGGCGGCGAAGTCGCTGGATCCGCACACCGCTGCGCAGATGGTCGGCGCGGCCCAGGAGGCGTTCGTGGACGGCCTGCGGGTCGCCTCCGGCGTCGGAGCGGCCGTTCTGCTGGCCACCGCCGTAGCCGCCTGGTTCCTGCTGAGGGGCCAGAAACTCCAGGACGGCGTCGCACACTGACGGCCCGCCAGGGGGTGGCGTCCCGCCCGTAGTTGACACGGTGTCGGCGTGCGGGACACCATCCCGGCGATGGAGATCACCGATCTGACCCCGGCCGAACGCCGCGTATGGGACGCCTTCCCGCGCGGGGAGGGCGTCGACTTCCGCGAACAGCCCGAGGACAGCTCCGTGGACGGGGCCGACTGGGGCCCGGACCGCACCCTGCGGGCCGAGGTACTGCGGGCCCTGCTGCTGGGCGCGGGTCCCGCCGAGGAGGGCCGGGTCGCCGGACTCAAGGTCAAGGGCGCGAAGATCGTCGGCAAGCTCGATCTCCGCTACGCGGTCGTCGACCACCCCATCCGGCTGCGCGACTGCTGGTTCGAGCGCAAACCCCTGATGTACGGGGCCCAGCTGAAGGCGCTCGTCCTCGGCTACTCGACCCTCCCGGGCCTGACCGCCGCCACGATCCGCGTCGACGTGGTCCTGCGGCTCTCCTGCTGCCGCATCACCGGCCCCGTCCGGCTGCAGGGCGCCAAGATATCCGGCGGCCTCTTCCTCCAGGGGGCCGTGGTCGGCCCGGTGGTGGGCGAGGAGGCGGACGAACCACCGCTCCAGCTCAACCACATCGAGGTCGGTACCGACATCATCGCGAACGACCTGACCGTGCACGGCCAGCTGCGCCTCAACGGCGCCACCGTCGGAGGCCAGATCAGCCTCGACGAGGCCCACCTGCTCGCCCCCGACGGCATCGCACTGCACGCCGAGACCCTCACCGTCGGCACGGACCTGCGAGCCAAACGGCTGGAGGCCCGCGGCATGGTCAACCTCACCGGCTCACGGATACCGGGCCAGCTCAACTTCGCCTACGCCTCCTTCGCCAACCCCGGCGGCGTCGCCCTGCGCGCCTCCAGCTGCGTCGTCGGCGAGATGTGGCTGCGGGGCTGCGAACGCGTCGAGGGGCTGATCAACCTGCGCCGCTCCCAGTTCGACCTGCTGCACGTCCCGACCGGGACCTGGCCTGACAAGATCCGCATCGACGGGCTCAGCTACCGCACCCTCGCCCCGCACCTGCCCGCCGAGGAGCGGCTGCCCGCACTGGAGCGCGAGGAGTCGGGCTACCTCCCGTACGCCTACGAACAGCTCGCGGCGGCCTACCGTACGGCCGGCGACGAGGGGGCCGCGCGGACCGTGCAGCTCGCCAAGCTCCGCCGCCACCGGCGGACCCTGCCCCGGGCCGCCCGCGTCTGGGGGCTCCTCCAGGACGCCACCGTCGGCTACGGCTTCCGGCCGCTGCGCGCGGCGGGCTGGCTGCTGGCCCTGCTGCTGACCGGCTGGATCGCCTTCGCGACGGAGCATCCGCGCCCGCTGAAGCCGGGGGAGGCCCCCGACTTCAACCCCGCCTTCTACACCCTGGACCTGATGCTGCCGATCATCGGCTTCGGCCAGGAGGCGGCCTTCGCGCCGAGCGGCTGGTACCAGTGGCTGTCGTACCTGCTGATCGTGACCGGCTGGATCCTCGCCACCACGACCCTGGCGGGCGTCAGCCGGTCACTCCAGCGGCAGTAGCGGCTACGCGGCCTTCGCCTTGGTGGCGTACATGTCCACGTACTCCTGCCCCGACAGCCGCATGACCTCGGCCATCACCGAGTCGGTGACGGCGCGCAGCACGTAGCGGTCGCGGTCCATGCCCTCGTAGCGGGAGAACTCCATCGGCTCGCCGAAGCGGACCGTGACCCGGCCCGGGCGCGGCATGCCCGCGCCGCCGGGCTGGAGCTTGTCGGTGCCGATCATCGCGAACGGGACCACGGGGGCGCCGGTCATCAGGGTGAGGCGGGCGATGCCGGTGCGGCCGCGGTAGAGGCGGCCGTCGGGGGAGCGGGTGCCTTCGGGGTAGATACCGAAGATCTTCCCCTCCTCCAGGATCCTGCGACCCGTCATCAGGGCCGCCACGCCGCCGTTCGCGCCGTCCCGGTCCACCGGGATCATGCCGGCGCCGGTGAAGAACCACGCCATCAGGCGGCCCTTGAGGCCCTTGCCCGTCACGTACTCGTCCTTGCCGATGAAGTGGACCGTGCGGTCGCACACCAGCGGCATGATCATCGAGTCGATGAAGGTGAGGTGATTGCCCGCCAGGATCACCGCACCGGTGCCCGGAATGTTCTCGATGCCCTCCACCTTGGTGCGGAACATCAGGCGCATGACCGGTCCGACAGTGGCTTTGATGAGCGCGGTACGGAACAACGTGAGCCCTCCGGCATCGACAAGCGGTTTCGCACCACACGGGGGTAGTGCAGGTGAGGACGATACTCGCGGGTCACAGCTGATCGCACATCGGGTTCACACGGTGGATACGCAGTGTTGACGCGCGTTTCCGCCATGTTCCCGCTGTGCCCATCCTCCCGCCATCCCTCCTTGCCTACCATCGGCACGCCGATTGCGGGGCCCGCGACCCGGAGATCCCGGAGATGCAGGCCCGCTTTTTAGGAAGAGGAGAGGCACTCATGACGCAGGGTGGCGCAGCACGGCGCACGGTCCTGGGGGCGGCGGTCCTGGCGGCCGGAACCGGAATCACCGGACTGGCGGCGGGCAGCGCCTCCGCCGCCACCGCCGAAGGCGGGTACGGCGAGGGCGGCTACCGCGACCTCCCCGTACCGACGGTCATCGGCCACCGGGGTTCGAGCGGGTACCGGCCCGAGCACACCCTCGGCTCCTACCAGCTCGCGCTCGACCTCGGCGCCGACGTCATCGAGCAGGACCTCGTCCCCACCAAGGACGGCCATCTGGTGTGCCGCCACGAGAACGAGATCGGCGGCACCACCGACGTCGCCGACCACGCCGGGTTCGCGGCCCGGCGTACGACCAAGACCGTCGACGGGGTCTCCGTCACCGGCTGGTTCACGGAGGACTTCACCCTCGCCGAGCTGAAGACCCTGCGCGCGAAGGAACGTATCCCCGCGATCCGCCAGCGGAACACGCTCTACGACGGCCGCTGGGCCGTTCCCACCTTCGAAGAGGTGCTGCGCTGGGCCAACCGGGAGAGCCGCCAGCGCGACAAGCAGGTCTGGCTGCACGTGGAGACCAAGCACCCCAGTTACTTCCGCGGACTGGGCCTCGGCCTGGAGGAGCCCCTCGCCAAGCTGCTGCGCCGCTACGGGCGCGACGGCCGGGACGCCGCCGTCTTCCTCCAGTCCTTCGAGCCCTCCAGCATCCAGCGGCTCTCCCGGCTGGTGTCGGCGCCGCGCGTGGTGCTGCTCGGCGCGGCGAACACCCGGCCCTGGGACTTCGAGGTGGCCAAGGACCCCCGTACCGTCGCGGACCTGGTCAAGCCCGAGGGCCTCAAGTGGATCGCCGGCTTCGCCCAGGGCATCGGCCCCACCCTCGACCTGATCGTGCCGCGCACCGCCGACGGCAGGCTCGGGGAGGCCACCACCCTGGTCAAGGACGCGCACGCGCGCGGCCTGGTGCTGCACCCCTACACCGCGCGCAACGAGAACAGCTTCCTGCCGGCCGAGTACCGCAAGGGCACCGACCCGACCGCGTACGGGGACGCCTTCGGCGCCTTCAAGCGGTACTTCGAACTGGGCATCGACGGCATCTTCACCGACAACCCGGACACCGGACTCCTCGCCGCGGAGGCCTTCCGCCCGGGTCGGGGCGTCAACCGCTAGCCGGCCGTTCTCGTACGAGTG